>CAMAFR010000011.1 GCA_945833835.1 uncultured Bacteroides sp. | reverse complement strand
TTCGACATCCACGGCGGAGGCATGGACCTCATCTTCCCCCACCACGAGTGTGAGATAGCACAGGCCGTGGCCGCCATGGGCCATGACACCGTGCGCTACTGGATGCACAACAACATGATCACCATCAACGGGCAGAAGATGGGCAAGTCGTTGGGCAACTTCATCACCCTCGACGAGTTCTTCCACGGCTCCAGCCCGCTGCTGGCGCAGGCCTACAGCCCGATGACCATCCGCTTCTTCATCTTGCAGGCGCACTACCGCAGCACGGTGGACTTCAGCAACGAGGCCCTCCAGGCAGCCGAGAAGGGGCTGGAACGCCTCCTCGAAGGCTGGAAGAACCTCGACCGCATCACGCCGTCGAAGACGACGACCGGCATTGAACCGGCCGGCCTGCGCGAGAAGTGCTACGAGGCCATGAACGACGACCTGAACACGCCGATCGTCATCTCACACCTGTTCGACGGCATCCGCATCATCAACACGCTGCTCGACAAGAAGGCGACCATCAGCGCCGCCGACCTCGACGAGCTGAAAGCCGTGTTCCGCACCTTTGCCTTCGACATCCTCGGGCTCAAGTTGGGCGCCGAGAACAACGCCGCCCGCGAAGAGGCCTTCGGCAAGGTGGTGGACATGCTGCTGGAACAGCGCAGCAAGGCGAAAGCCAACAAGGATTGGGCCACCAGCGACCAGATTCGGGACAACCTCGCCGCCCTCGGCTTTGAGGTCAAAGACACCAAAGACGGCAGCACCTGGCGGCTGAACAAATAACGGCACTCTCCTTATTATATATACCACAGCGGCACAAAGCCACGGCGTTCTCTCATGGGCCGTGACTTTGTGCCGCTGCGGTGTGTGTAGAGGGGGGCAAGCCCGTCAGAACGCATGGCGGTAGCCCTGCACGTCGTTCCAGTGGCCGCGCGTGAAGTCGGGCACCGCTACCGGCGCACAGCCGTTGTCCATCGAGAGGGTCCCCAGCTCTGCCAACGAGCACCATTCCGCCAGGTCATACACGTCGATGTCCAACGGCAGCCCGTTGCGCAGGCAGTACACCAGCCGGCTGTCCATGATGAAGTCCATGCCGCCGTGGCCTCCCACCTCCTTGGCCTTCTTGCCATACTCCACCAGAATCGGATGCTGGTACTTCTCCACCAAGGCCTCCATCTCCGCCTGAGGCAGGAACGAGTGCGTGTTCAGGTTGTCCACCTGCGGCTGCACGCCCGAGGCCTGCAGTTGCCGCTGGTCCAGCGCATAGCCTTCTATGGGGTACTTGTTGGCAAAGCCCTTTGTGCCCGTCAGCTGGTAGAGCCGGTTGTAGGGCTGCGGGCTCATCACGTTGTGCTGTATCTCGATCACCTTGCCGCGCGCCGTGCGTATGAGCGTCGTGGTGTGGTCGCCGTTGCGGAAGTTCGCGCACTTCTCGCCCGTCACCTGCTCCACATACTCTGGGCCGTGCACCGGCTTGGTGTCCATGGCCACCAGCGTCACCATGCGGTCGCCCCGGTGGAGGTCCAACGCCTGTGCCACCGGGCCCAGCCCGTGGGTGGCATACACGTCACCGCGGTTCTCCATGTTGTAGCGCATCCGCCAGCCCAGCTGGTCCTCCTTGCCGTTTTTCCAATAATAGTTCCAGAACTCGTCCAGGTTATGGATATACGCCCCCTGTGCCCGTATCACCTCGCCGAAGACACCGTGCTGCGCCATGTTCAGCGTGTTCATCTCGAACCAGTCGTAGCAGCAGTTCTCCAGCATCATGCAGTGCTTGCGCGTGCGTTCGCTCAGGTCAATCAGCTCCCAGCACTGCTCCAGATTCATGGCGGCAGGCACCTCCAAGGCCACGTTCTTGCCGTGCTCCATAGCATATTTCGCAATGGGGAAGTGGTGCAGCCAGTCGGTGGCGATATACACCAGGTCAATGTCGTCGCGCTCGCACAGGGCCTTGTAGCCCTCCTCGCCCGAGTAGACCGCCGCCAGCGGCCGGTGGGCGTCACGCAGGTACTGCTGGCACTTCTCCGCCCGCTCCCGCTCATAGTCACACAAGGCCACGATGCGGGTACCTTCTATATATGTGAAGCGGGCCACCGCATCGGGGCCGCGCATCCCGAGGCCCACGAAGCCTACCCGCACCTCGTCCATCTTCGGCACCGTCAGCCCCAAGGCAGACTGTTGCCCTGCCGGGCGTTCGGGCGTTTCCACTACAATCGTTCCTTTCTCCCAATGCCATTTCGTGGAGGCCGACAGCGACTGCGCGCCCAGCTCCACGGGGGCCGCCGCCAGCAAGGCCGTCAGGCAGGCCATCCCCATCTGTCGCAAGATTTTTTTCATGTCTTTTGGATGTATGATGAATAAATAAGGTTTCGGTGGACAAAGATACGAAATTCTTTCTATTCTTCGATGCACGTCAGCGGATGGCGGTTGCCCTTGATTTCGGTGAGGAACGCCTTGGCGGAGCCGAAGTTGAGGAACATGTCCAACCGCACCGGCAGGTGGTTGAGGTCGTCGGTAACGTAGAACGTGATGACCTCTTTCTCCTTTTTCTTCTGGGTATATTCCACGAGCGAGAAGACCAAGCAGCGGTATTTCACCTTGTTCTCTGCCTTATAGACCTTCTTGCCCCGATAAATCAGCGTCTGCTTCTCCACCTCCCGGCCCGTGGCCATCGAGAAGCGGATCTGCGTACCCGGGCGGTAGGCGGTGGGGTCGTACGAGCGGGCCTGCAGCAGGATGCTCAGCATGTCGTACACACAATGGGGCGACACGTCCTGCCGGGTCTGCGTCCGTCCGTTCACGGTGCGGCTCTGGTCCACGATGCAGAGCGTGTCGCGGTAGCTGAAGCGCACCTCGTCGATGCTGTACCGCTTGCCCTCCTCGGCGCTCTTGCGGAAGTAGAGCGGCTCTAACCGCTCGGAGGTGATGCAGGTCAGAGTGTCGCGCATCTTGAAGAACCGGTCGGCCTGCCGGTTGGTGAACGATTCGAGGTCTGTGCGCAGGCAGGGCCGCCCGTTGTAGGTCGCCGTGTCCACGGTCATCTTGGCCCACCCTACGTCGACCCAGATGAACTTCCAGTTGAACTTCAGTTCGTAGTTCAGCTCTTCACCGGCCTGAATGGCATTGTTCTCGGCCCCACATTGGGCACCGGCTGTCCCGCTGCATAGCAGCAGACAGAGGAACAGGAGGATCGTTCTCTTCATCAGTCTGTTGTTTTTCCCAGTTTCTTGGCCCGCTCCCTGTTGCGCTCTTTCACCTTCTTGGCTTCGTCGGGCTTTTGTTTCTTCAGTTCGTCCAGCTTCTGGCGGTCGGGCGGCAGGGCATAGAGGTCCCAGTCCTCCTCAAACTCGAAATTGGCCTTCATTTCCCACACCTTGTTCGAGTAGAACACCTCTTCGGGCGGCCGCTTTTCGGCATAGCTGCCGGTGTCCCACCGGCCATTGCCATTGTCGTCATGAAACAGGCGCAGGTAGTACTTGGTGCCGGGCTTGAGGAAATAGAAGTCGCAAGTACCGTCGGGCTTCACCCGCTCCTGGCGCACCACGGCATCGCTGCTGTTCAGCAACTGCGCGATGGCCCGGCTGCGCGCCCCCTTGATGTTGAGGTAGAGCGTCCCATAGTCTTCGAGGGTCTTGATCTTGAACTTGCTCTCTTTTTTGTCGGTCCACAGGCCATACAGTCCCCGGAAGGCCAGCGAGTCGATGCGCACGCGGTATTCGCGGCCCGGCTGCCACTCGGCCAGCAGCTCGTAGCGGCGGTGGGCGGCACTGTCGGCCCTGAACAGGAAGGGCACCTCCTGCCAGAGGCTGTCTACGAGCGTCTCCACGTGGAGGGCCGCCGTATCAATGGCCGCCAGCGGCTCGTCGAACGAGAGGCGCACGTTCTGCCCCAGGTCGAGGGCGGAGGCCACCGTCAGGTTCATGGGCAGGAACGGGGTCTTCACGGCCAGCGTGTCCCCCCGCTTGGCCCGCCGTTTCCGCTCCTTCTCCTGCTTCTTCAGCTCCTCCTGCTTCAGGGCCAGGCGGCGTTCGCGCGGCACCTTGTTGAGCAGGCGCAGGGTGTCGGTCCGGGGCACCAGCTGCCCCAGCGTGTCGGTGGCGAGGTAGTCTAAACGGAACAGCAGCGTGTCCCGTTCGGCCAGGACCGTGTCGCGCAGCCAGTACAGGATGGAGTCGTTCTGCCGGGTAGGCTCTACGACGAACGCCTCCCGCTCGTCGAAGTTCAGTCCCGTCAGGGTGGGCAGGGTGTCGGCCTTGGCCGCAAAGTAGAGGGCTATCTGGTGGGTCTTCGGGCGTTCGCTCTTGGTGAGGTACTGCAGGTCGTTCACCTCGGTGAAGGCCCTCAGCAGCAGGTCGTCGGGCAGGAAGCGGGTATAGGCCACCCGGCGGACGGTGTCGATGCGGGAGCTGTCGGGCGTGGCCCACAGCGTGTCCTGGCGCACGGCGGCCTCGCAACGGGGCACCACCAGCGAGTCCATCCAGGCCACGGCCTCGGTCTTCGAGTCGAACAAATAATTCTGGTTGCCGTCCATGAGGGCAAAGACGCGGTAGGTGCCCGGCGCGATGCCCCGTATGGTGAAGCGTCCGCGGCTGTCCGTGCGCGAGATGCGGTCGAACGGCAGGCTCGTGAAGGCCGTATCGTTCAGGTTCTTGTGCAGCCCCACCTGGATGCCTTTGATGGGCTCCAGGTTCTCGGCGTTGAGCACCGTGCCCGACACTTCGAGCGTGTCGACGGTCTCGCCGGTGGCGAAGGCATAGGCAAACTGTCCGAGGGGGTTGCCCTCGTTGTTGTCTACAATGGCATCGCCGAAATCAATGGTATAGGTGGTATTGGCCTTGAGCGAGTCTTCGAAGCTCACCTGCACCTTCCGGCCCACCGCCTTCACCTCGGGGGCCACCTCCTGGGGCGGCGAGATGATGACCTTCTCGGAGGCCTTCTCCAGCTTGATGAACTCGTCGAACTCCAGCGTGATTTTCTTGCGCTGCACCCCGGTGGTGTTGGGCGGAGGCGTGGCCCGCAGGAAGCGGGGCGGGGTCTCGTCGTAGGGACCGCCGTCGGGATTGCCGATGCTGGCACAGGCACAGCAGCCCAGCACAAACAGCAGGAAGGCGGCAGCAGGGGATAGGATAGGCTTCATGGGCGCGCGGGTCAGTGGTTCAGTTTCAGCATTTCTTCCATCAGGTCACGGTTGTTGCTCAGGCGGGGCACCTTGTGTTGTCCGCCCAGCTTGCCCTTCCGCTTCAGCCAGTCGTGGAACAGGTTCGGACGCGCCACGACAATCTCCAGCTGCTGCAGGGTGATGTCCTTATGGCGTTTGGCCTCGTAGTCGGAGTTGATGGCCTGCAGCGAGCGGTCGAGCACCTCGCGGAACTTTTCGAGGGAGTCGGGCTGCACGCCGAACTCTATCAGCCACTGGTGGCGGCACTTGGCATTGTCGTCCATGAACACCGGCGCAGCCGAATAGTCGAGCACTTGGGCACCGGTGGCCCGGCAGGCCTCCAGCAGCCCTTTGTCGGCATTGTCCACCATCAGTTCTTCGCCGAAGGCGTTGATGAACGACTTGGTGCGCCCGCTGATGATGAACTTATAGGGGTCTTTTTGGGTGAACTTCACGGTGTCGCCGATGAGGTAACGCCACAGCCCGCACGAGGTGCTGATGACCATGGCATAGTTGCGGCCCGTCTCAATGCCCGTGAGCGGCACGATGTGGGGGCTGGGACTGTCCAGCTCTTCCAGGGGAATGAACTCGTAGAACACGTCGTAGTCTATCATCAGCTCCATGGCCGGGTCCGTCAGGTCGCTCTGCAGCCCGAAGAAGCCCTCGCTGGCGTTGTAGGTCTCCATATAGTGCATCCTCTCGCCGGCAATGAGGCGGCGGTACTGCTCGCGGTAGGGCGTGAAGCAGACCCCTCCGTGGAAGAACACCTCTAAGTTGGGCCACACCTCGTCGAGCGTCCGTGCCCCCGTCTTCTCCAGGATGCGCTTGATGACCGCCAGCATCCACGAGGGAACCCCCGAGAGATTGGTGACATTCCGATGGATGGTGGTGTCGGCAATGCGCTCCACCTTCTCCTCGAACTCGCCGAGCAGGGCAATCTCCTTGCTGGGCACCCGGATGAAGTTGGCCAGCGGATGGATGTTCTGGATAAGGATGGCCGAGAGGTCGCCCACCAAGCTGTCTTTCACGTTATAGTTGGGACTGTGGCTGCCGCCCAGAATCAGCCCCTTGCCGGAGAACAGCCGGCTCCGGGGGTTGGAGCGCAGGTAGAGCGCCACGGCATCGGCCCCGCCTTTGTAATGGATATTCTGCAACCCTTCGCGGCTGACGGGGATGAACTTGCTCTTGTCATTGGTCGTGCCCGATGATTTGGCGTACCACACCACCTTGCCCGGCCAGAGCACATCGGCCTCGCCGTGCCGCATACGGTCCACATATTCTTTGATGTCTTCATACGTCTGGAGGGGTACGCGCTGAAAGTCAGCATACGACTTCATGCCGGCATACCCGTATTTCTTGCCCCACTCGGTGGGGGCGGCGCGTTCGATGAGATGGCGGAGCACCCGTTCCTGGATAGCCTCCGCCCGGGTGTCGTACAGGTCTATCGCCCGTTGGCGGTGCTTGAACAGCGTTCCGACTAATTTTGTTACAACCATTTTATTACCTCTGTTATCATTCTTGGTTCGCAAAGGTAGGAGATTTATCGGTGAAAATAAGGGGGCATCAATTATTTTTTTGCAGATTTCACAAATCTACGCTTTTTTCTTCTAACTTTACCCCCACTTGAAAAAACGAGGTAGCCATGAGAATAGGAATCTTGACGTCGGGAGGTGACTGCCCGGGCATCAATGCCACCATACGGGGCGTTTGCAAAACAGCCATCAGTCACTATGGTATGGAAGTGTACGGCATCCGCAGCGGCTTCCGCGGCCTGCTGGACGATGATATTGTGCCGTTGACAGAGGCCGACATGACCGGCCTGCTCAACCTGGGCGGGACCATATTGGGAACATCGCGTGAAAAACCCTTCAAGAAACGCAGCAACCCGGCGTTGGCCAACGACAAGCCCGCCATCCTGCTGGACACCATTGCCCGGCGGCAGCTGGACTGCATCGTCACCATCGGGGGCAACGGCACCCAGAAGACGGCGGCCAAACTGACGGCGGCGGGGGTGAACGTGGTGAGCATCCCCAAGACGATTGACAACGACGTGTGGGGTACCGACATCTCCTTCGGGTTCGACTCGGCCGTGACCATTGCCACCGACGCCATCGACCGCCTGCACTCCACCGCCAGCGCCCACCAGCGGGTGATGGTCATCGAGGTGATGGGACACAAGGCGGGCTGGATTGCCCTCTACTCGGGCATGGCGGGCGGAGGCGACATCATCCTGCTGCCCGAGATTCCCTTCGACATCCACCGCATCGGCGACACCATCATCAACCGGCTGAAGAAGGGCAAACCCTACTCCATCGTCGTGGTGGCCGAAGGCATCCCCACCATCGGCGGCAAAAAGGCGGCCCAATACATTGCCGAAGAGATAGAATATGAGACCGGCTTCGAAACGCGCGAGACGGTGCTGGGCTATATCCAGCGCGGAGGAAGCCCCACCCCCTACGACCGCAACCTTGCCACCCGCATGGGCGGACACGCCACCGAACTGATTGCTACCGGACAGTTCGGGAAGATGGTTTCTCTGCGTGGAGCAACCATCACCTCCATACCGCTGGCAGAAGTGGCAGGCAAGCTGAAATTGGTGACCGAAGACAACGACCTGCTGGTGCAGGGACGACGCATGGGCATCTGCTTTGGCTGACGGACATAAAAAAAGGAGTACCGCTGTACTCCAACCTTTGTTAACCTTAAATCTAATACTATGAAAAACACAATGCAAATATACGCATAATTGTGTTCCCTCCCAATAAAACAAGGATTAAAGCATGTTTTATAACACGTTTTAACCCTTGTTCCTGCTTTGTTAAGGGCTCTTAACGCTTTTCCCCTCCCAAAGCCTCTATTTCCTTGCGGGCCACCTCCAGGGCTTCGTTGATGTTGCTGCAAATGTTTTCCTTGCCCAACATATCGTAGAAGCCCGACTTCTCCAAGACACCGTGTACTTTCGGGTTCACTCCCGAGAGGATGATGTGGATGTTCTCCTTCTGCGACATCTTGCACAGGATGGTCAGGTTGTGGATACCCGTCGAGTCGATAAACGGCACCTTGCGCATCCGGATGATGCGGATTTTCGGACGGTCGCCCAGCTCGGCCATGATGTCCTCGAACTTGGTGGCAATGCCAAAGAAATACGGACCGTTGATTTCATACACCTCCACGCCCTTGGGCACGGCCAAGTGTTCCTCATGCAGCCGCACGTCCGAGTCGTTGTTGGGGTCTATCTCGTCGGTGATGACCGAAATCTGTGTGGTCTCCATGACACGGCGCATGAACAGCACGCAGGCAATGACCAGACCCACCTCGATGGCCACGGTGAGGTCGAAGATGACGGTGAGGAAGAAGGTGATGAGCAGCACGCTGACATCCGACTTGGGATTGTTGAGCAGCCCCTTGAACACCCGCCAGCCGCTCATGTTGTAGGACACGATGACCAGCACGCCGGCCAGACAGGCCATGGGAATGTATTGCGCCAGCGGCATCAGGAACAACAGGATGAGCAGCAGCACCACCGCATGCACGATGCCGGCTATGGGCGAACGTCCGCCGTTGTTGATGTTGGTCATGGTGCGGGCAATGGCCCCGGTGGCGGGAATGCCGCCGAAGATGGGCGAGGCAATGTTGGCGATGCCCTGGGCTATCAGCTCGGTGTTGGAGTCGTGGCGGTCGCCAATGACACCATCGGCCACCGCAGCCGACAGCAACGACTCAATGGCCCCCAACACGGCGATGGTGATGGCCACCGGGAACAGGTTCTTCACCGCCTCCCAGTTGAGGGTGGGCACGGTGGCTTCGGGCAAGGCGGCCTGGATGCTGAAACGGTCGCCAATCGTGTCGATGCAGGTGATGCCGCCATACTGCTTGAGGCACCACACGGCCACCGTGACCAGGACGATGGCCACCAACGAGCCGGGGATTTTCTTCGAGAACTTCGGTGTGACGGCAATGATGAAGATGCTCACAACGCTCACGATGAAGTTCCACCAGTTCACGGTATCGAAATGGTCAAAATACAGGAGCCATTTGCCCACAAAGTCACCCGGAATCTTCTCGCCGCCGAAATTCAGTCCGAAGATGTCGGCAATCTGGGTGGTGAAGATAGTGACGGCGATACCGCTGGTGAACCCGATGATGATGGGATAGGGAATGAACTTGATGACGGTCCCCAGCTTGAAGACACCCAGCAGGATGAGGATGACGCCCGCCATGAGGGTGGCCACCATCAGGCCGTCTATGCCATACTGCTGTATGATGCCATAGATGATTACGATAAAGGCTCCCGTAGGGCCGCCAATCTGCACTTTGCTGCCCCCAAGGAAGGAGATGATAAAACCGGCCACAATAGCCGTGATGATGCCTTTTTCGGGACTGACCCCCGAAGCGATACCGAAGGCAATGGCCAGCGGAAGCGCCACAATGCCGACAATGATACCGGCCATGAGGTCGGTCATGAAATCGGCCTTGCTGTAATTCTTAAGCGTAGCGAAAAGCTTGGGCTTGAAGTCAAATCTGTTCATACCTATTGATTAGTTGTTACTGAATGATAAAATTTATGCAAAAATATATATTTCTGTCCACATAATCGTTTCTTTTCCCTCATTTTATTTACTGAAGGACACCGACCGCCACCCACTTGTTAATAATCGCTAATTCGAGGAAGATTATTATGTGTAATGATTACAACTTTGAATAAAATGACTACCTTTGTGTCAGTAAACAAACGTATCCAAACATTCAACTAATAACAGACAACAATGGAAAAGAGTATTAAAGGAACCAGAACCCAGAAGAACTTAGGTATATCATTTGCCGGCGAGTCGCAGGCCCGTATGCGTTACACTTATTTTGCCAGTGCCGCCAAGAAGGAAGGCTACGAACAGATTGCCGCCATCTTTACCGAAACGGCCGACCAGGAGAAGGAACACGCCAAGCGGATGTTCAAGTGGCTCGAAGGCGGATGTGTGGAAATCACCGCCAGCTATCCGTCGGGTGTCATCGGCACTACGCTGGAGAACCTGAAGGCCGCCGCCGCCGGTGAAAACGAGGAGTGGAGCCTGGACTACCCGAAGTTTGCCGACATTGCCGACGAAGAAGGCTTCCCCGCCATCGCCCAAATGTATCGCGAGATTGCCGTGGCCGAAAAGGGACACGAAGAAAGATACCTGGCGTTGGCCAAGAACATCGAAGAAGGCACCGTCTTCAAGAAAGACAAGGAAGTGGTATGGCAGTGCCGCAACTGCGGTTACCTGTATGTAGGCACCGAAGCCCCCGAACGCTGCCCGGCCTGCGCACATGCCCAAGCTTACTTTGAGGTACAGAAGACCAACTACTAAAGACACTCACAGGAGTGGGGAGGGTGTCCAGACGGCATCTCCCCGCCCCTTTGTCCTTCTGCCTCCCGGTCACACGCTCGTGAAGGGGAGGCAGAAGGACAATTTTTTTATCCGGATAGCTCACTGATAATAAACGGATTATCTTTCTCTTGAAAAAAACAGCAAAAAAAGTTGCCTCAAACGCTTGCAGATTCAGAAAAAACACCTACCTTTGCATCGCAATCGAGAGAGATAGTCACTCACAAAAAAAACATGGTGCGTTAGTTCAGTTGGTTAGAATACATGCCTGTCACGCATGGGGTCACGGGTTCGAGTCCCGTACGCACCGCCAACGACACCCGATTTTACAGTTTCCTGTAAAGTCGGGTGTCGTTCTTTTGCGGCCTGCCCCACACAGTGCTGATGCCTCCTGCCGGCCACCAGTGATGACCAGGGCCGGTCACCACTGACACCCGCCGGCGGTCATCACTGAAGGCTGTTCCACTATTTCCGCTGCACAATGCGGGCACCGGCCGGAACATCCTCCGTCACCCAGATATTACCGCCGATGGTCGCTCCCTTTCCGATGGTGATGCGTCCCAGGATGGTGGCATTGGAGTAGACAATGACATCGTCTTCCAGAATGGGGTGGCGGGGAATCCCCTTGATGGGGTTGCCTTGCTCGTCGAGCGGGAAACTTTTGGCCCCCAAGGTCACTCCCTGGTAGAGCTTGACCCCGTTGCCAATGATGCACGTCGCCCCAATCACGACACCTGTACCGTGGTCGATGGTGAAATGGTGGCCTATCTGTGCGCCCGGATGAATGTCGATCCCCACTTCGGCATGGGCCATTTCGGTAATGATGCGCGGAATGAGGGGCACGCCCAGCTCGTGCAACCGGTGGGCGATGCGGTAATTGGTCACGGCCCGGATCACGGGATAGCAGCAGATGATTTCGCCCAGGCAGGTGGCCGCCGGGTCACCAAAGTAGGCCGCCTCCACATCGGTGGCCAGGATGCCGCGCATTGTGGGGAGGGAGGCCACGAACTGGGCCGCCAACCGGGCGGCCTGGTCACGGCAAGGCACATCGGTACAGAGGCTGCCGTTGGCCGCACCGAAACACAGCCCGGCACGTATCTGCTCCGTCAGCAGGCCGAACAGCTCCTCTACGTTCACCCCGATATGGTAGCCGATGGTATGGTTATTCACCGTGGAGTTGCCAAAATAACCGGGAAACAAGATGGCACGCGCCAGCTCGACAATGCGCGCCAGCGACTTGCCCGAAGGCAGCGGCTCACCTTCCTTGTATTGGTGAAACAGTCCTTGAAACGACCGGCTGTCCGAGAGCTCGTCAACGGCCGAGGTCAGGACGTGTGTAAAATCAAAAGGGCTCATAAATGGTTTTCTTGAAATTTGTGCGCAAAAGTAGTAAAATAAACCAATAAACCGGTGGTTTGCTTGTCTAAAGTCCGCCAATCGTGTACTTTTGCCGTCCTAAACCAATCATAGCACGAGCATGACTGTCAACAAGAAAAACCCTTTTGCCTACAAGGCAACCTCCAAAAAGAAGAAAGCCAGCGGAAAGCGCGTGGGAAAGTCAAGACCCGAAAAGGCCGACAACCAGCTGAACCGGCGGGTAAAGTGAGGCTGTGCCTCCCGTCTGCCGGCCGCCTTAATGGGAAGGATGGCACTGCAGGATGCGGTGCGGCAGGTGGCCGTGCCCCAGCAGGTCGATAGGACAGCCGAAATGTTCTTCGAGCCACTCGGCCGGCACTTCCGTATCGGGATGATAGTCGAGCGTGCCACTCACACAGGCAATGCTTTTCACGCTCTGGAGCACCGTGCCGATGTCATGGCTCACCAGCACGATGGCACACTCCTTGTTGATGTCCTGCAACAGGGAGTACAACACCGCCTGGAAACGCTTGTCAATATACGTGTTGGGCTCGTCGAGAATCACCACCTGCGGTTGTGACACCAATGCCCGCCCCAACAAGGCGCGCTGCAACTGACCGCCGCTCAGCTGCCCGATGGAGCGGTGTTCCAGCCCTTCGAGCCCCATGCGCGCCACCGTGCGGCGGACCTGTTCGTGCTGCGCGGCCGTAAACGGACGGAATAACGGTTTCTGGCGGTTCAGGCCCGAGAGCACCACCTCGTAGACCGAGATGGGAAACTTCTTGTCGATGCTGTTGTATTGCGGCAGATAGCCCATGCTGATTTCGGGCACCTCCTGCCCGTCCCGGTAAAACCGCAATGTGCCCGTCTGCGGTTTCAGCAGCCCGAGCATCACCTTCATCAGGGTCGTCTTGCCACCGCCGTTCGGACCGATGACCCCCAGAAAATCATGTTCGTAGACCGTCAGATTCACATCGGTCAGCACCGGCCTGCGGTCGTAGCCCGCCGATAGGTGCTCCAGTCGGATAATGGGAGAAGCTGTCATAAGGCGTACGGGTCATGGATGAGAGGGCTGTCCGGCCAACGCCTGCGCCACCTTCAGCATCTCTTCCTGCCAACGGTAACTCAACGGATGGATGGAAATGAGGCGCACGCCCAGTTCGGCGGCAATGAGCCGGGCATTGCGCTCGTCAAACTCCTGCTGGACAAAGATGACACGCACCTGTTCATCGCGGCACCGCCGGATGAGCTGCTGCAACTGGGCCGGAGAAGGCTCTTTGCCGTTCTCCTCGATGCAGATTTGCGTCAGCCCATAGTCGCGGGCAAAATACGACAGGGCCGGATGATAAATCAGGAAGGAGCGGTCTCCCTGCTGCAACAGGCGGCGTATCTCCCGGTCGGTTTCACGGATCAGCTGCTTGAGGCTGTCGGCCCGGTGCATGAAAATGCCCGAATGGGCCTGGTCCAGGCTCGACAGCACGGCACAGATATTGTCGGTCATGATTTCGGCATTCCGGGCAGAATTCCACACGTGCGGCTCCACCCCTCCGGCATGTACATGGCCCTGATGTTCCCGATCCTTTTCACGAATCAGCTCAATCCCCGAGGAGAGGTTGAAGAAAGGGATGTCCGGATAGTTCTCTTTCAGCCTTCCTATCCAGTTCTGCTCAAAACCAATGTAGCCCACCTGGAGATAGGCCTTGCTCTGCGCCAGGTCCACCAACTGTTGGGGCGTGGGGTCATAGGTCTCGGGGCTGGTCCCCTCGGGTACGATGGTGGTCACGTCGAAACACGTTCCTCCGACCGCCTCTACAAAATAGCGCAACGGCTCGATGGTGACCGTCAGCAACGGTTTCTCGACCGACGGCCGCCGGGACTGTCCGCCGCAGGCCGTCAGCAACAACGTGGCGCCTGCCAGCAGCAGGCCAAACATATAGCTCTTCATGATGCTCTTTTCTCTTTCGGGTTTTGGGCCTCAAAGTTACGCAAATTTTTCATACCGCCTAACATTATTCCGCCAACCGCCGGCCCCGCACCCCTAAAAAACCAAGGACGGCATCGGCGATAAGCCCGAAAAAGTGTATCTTTGCAGCGAATATCTACCCTTCAACCATGATACATATAGCTTGCAATATTGACAATAACTACGTGAGGCATTGTGCCGTGATGCTGGTTTCCCTCTTCGAGAACAACGCTGATGAAAAGATGACCGTGCATGTGGTCGAGAACGGCCTGACCCCTGTCGACCGGAAACTGCTGATAGACCTGGCTGCCCGCTATGGCAACGAGGCGTGCTTCTACAAGGTCTCTCCACAGTCGCTGGAAGGGTTTACCATACGGATGTCACACGGACGCATCTCCCTGGCCGCCTATTACCGGTGTCTGCTTTCCGACATCCTGCCCAAAAACATCGGCCGCGTGCTCTATCTGGATTGCGACATTGTGGTAAGGGGCAGCATCCGCCGCCTGTGGGACACCCCCTTGGCCGGGAAAAGCGCCGTGGTGGTGGAAGACATGGGATGCGACGAAGACGAACGTTACCGCATCCTGCAATACCCCAAACGCTATTCTTATTTTAACTCGGGCGTCATGCTCATCAACCTGGGCTACTGGCGGTCGCACCAGATGGCGCAGCTGTGCAAGGACTATTATCACACCTATCCGGAACGCATCCGCTTCAACGACCAGGATGTGCTGAACGGGGTCATGTACAAGGACAAACTGCTGACGGACCTGTGTTGGAACGTGCAGGACGGGTTCTACCGGAATCCTCCCGAACTGAGCGATGCCTGGAAACGGAAATTCGCCGCCGTACTGAAAGACCCTGTCATCCTGCATTTCACCAACCGCAAACCGTGGGACTACGACAGCCAGCACCCGCTGCGCGACGAATATTTCCGCTACCTCGACCTGACCCCCTGGAAAGGCTGGCGACCGACACAGCACCTGGGCCAGAAGCTGAAACGCTTTTTCCGCCTGCTCCCCTTCTATGTCGGACTGCGGCGGCAGAAGTATGTGGACCTGCAAAAGCTCTGACCGCCCCCTACGAAAACGGTTGGGGGCGTGCCCAAACAAAGTCAATCAGTCATCTTGTCTGTCATTCTGAGCGAAAGCGAAGAATCTGTAAACATTCACTTAATGCTAACAGATTCTTCGCTTTCGCTCAGAATGACAATAAGTATATTATTGTGCCCGGCTTATTCGGCAATGCAGACACTGACGCGGTTTTCCTTGGCTGAGCCGAACGGCTGTTCGGTGTCGCCCTTGGCTTCGGTCGTGATGCGGCTGTCGGCAATGCCACGTTCTTTCAGCACCTTCAAAACACTGGCGACGCGTTTTTCAGAAAGACGCATATTGATAGCCGGCGTACCGGTTTCCTTGTCGGCATAACCGCGGACCACCACCTTGGCATTGGGATGTTCATTCAGATACTGTACCAGGGCATCCATCTTGCTGACTTCCTGCGGACGGATAACCGCCGAATTGATCAGGAAGACAATGTTCTGCTGCATCGGTTCTACCTGCACGACAGCGGCTGTGGGTTCCTGCCGCTGCTCTTCCACCACGACAGGAGCAGGGGCCGGCGCCGGCTGTACCGGAGCGGGGTCGTAGTAAACAGGCTCGGTCTTCTTGGTGGTCTTTCCGAAACGGAAAGTGAAGCCGCCCAAGAGGTTGAACTGCCAGTCCACATTGCCGCCCTTCTTGGAGTTATACTTGTCGCTCAAGAAATTGGAGTTGGCCTCGATGTTGAAGGCCACATGACTGCTCAAACGCAGGTTCACGCCCAGCCCCATACGGCCTACGACACTCACCTTGTGACAGTCCCAATAATATTC
This sequence comes from uncultured Bacteroides sp., assembly GCA_945833835.1. GTDB lineage: Bacteria > Bacteroidota > Bacteroidia > Bacteroidales > Bacteroidaceae > Phocaeicola. The sequence goes on along the minus strand of CAMAFR010000011.1, from coordinate 50,522 downwards.
GGGCTTGTAACCGTTATTGTAAAGAGCGGTCATGTCGTCGTTGTTGAAGGCACCGTTCACCCCCACACCGGCCAGGGCATAGGCATTGAACACACGGGTAGGATTGTAGCGGCAGAAGAGCGCGCTCAAATCCAAGGTGGCATCCACATTCCCCTGCAGATAGTTATATTTATAGATAGAGGTGCCGGTGGGCAACTTGGCACCGCCTTTGGCTTCCCAACCGGACAATCCGGCACGGACGCCCCACAAGGGAGAAATCTGATAACCCACGTTCAAAGCGACCGCCGGAGAAATCAAATCACCGAACTTGCCCTCGCCAAACGTATGTGACGCACCGCCCTGCACCTGCATATACCAATGCGGCTTGAAAACGGTGGTCCCTTCTTCCTTTACCTGACGAGTGTCGTCACCGGTCTGTGCAAAGGCAGCAACTGCACTCAATCCGAGTACAATGGCAGCAAAACTTCTTTTCACTTTCATAATCACCTATATTTAATAATGGTCTGATATTTGAGTACAAATATACAATCTTTTTCTATATCAACACGTTGCGACCGTTCTTTTTGTTCCGATTGTCAGAACTTTGCTTCAGTATATCAACAACCAGCAGCCCGTTTTTGTTCTACGGAGCATCATTATTTCACACAGGAGTCCCGTCATCGGGAAAGCAACGGGCAATGAGCTTGCGCAGTCCCTGCTGGAAAGCGATGAAACCGCCCCCAATGACCCGGCGGCCGTCGTAGAACACGGCCGACTGTCCGGGCGTAATGGCCGAGGCCGCTGTCTGGAACTTCACCAGCACCCGGCCGTCGTCCGTCCACACGGCCCGGCAAGGGAGGGGACGGCTACGGTAACGGATGCGCACCGTCAGGCCGTCACAGGCCGACAGTTCCTGCGGGTCGGCCAGAAAGACCTCCTCTACCAGCATATAGTCTGCCAGCAGCCCGTCGGCATCCCCCAACATCACCGTGTTCTTCTCCGGATGGATCTTCAAAACATAGGCCGGTTTCCCCAAGGCTATCTCCAGCCCTTTGCGCTGGCCGATGGTGTAGTAGGCACAACCCTTATGCCGGCCCAGCTTCCGGCCTTGGGGGTCGACAAACCAGCCCGGCCCTATGAGCCGGTCGATATCGGGACACTGGCGGCGCAGGAAGTCGCGGTAGTCGCCCTCGATGAAACAGACCTCCATGCTCTCGCCTCCCCGCGCCTTGCCGACGAACCCCTTCCGCGCCAGGTACTCGCGCACGGAGGCCTTGGTCAGCCCACCCAGGGGGAAGACCATCCGCTGCAGGAGGGACTGGGGCAACCGCCACAGGAAATAAGACTGGTCTTTGGTGTCGTCGTCGCCGGCCACGATGTAACGGAGGCCGCCACGGTCTTCCAGCCGGCAATAGTGCCCCGTGGCCACCTGACGGCAACCGGTGCGGTCGGCCCATTCGCAGAGTATCCGCTCCTTGAGCAACGGGTTGCACCAGACACACGGGTTGGGCGTGCGCCCCCGCAGGTACTCGTCGACGAAGTACCTCACAATGGTCTCCCTGAACTCCTGCCGCACATCGGCCACATGGTGCTCGATGCCCAGACGGGCGGCCAACGCCTGCGCCTCCATCACCTCATCGGGCAGCTCCTGCCCGGACGAAGAGAAATGCGACGGCACATCCCACGTGCGTAAGGTGACCCCCACCACCTCATATCCCTGTTCCTGCAACAGCAGGCAGACCGCCGAACTGTCGATGCCCCCGCTCATGCCCACTACTATCCGTTTGTTCTGCTCCATAGACGCTTGCTTATCGGTGCGGACTACCGCACAAAGTTGAAACGCAAATATAAGGTAATTCGACGAATCTTTTGTACTTTTGTCGGGAGTTTCAAGAAAGGACATGGAAGAACAATTTGACATACGAGACTATAAGCCCACCGGCAAAGAGCGCGACTTCGAGAACGCCCTCCGCCCCCTCCAGTTCGGCGACTTCAGCGGACAGGACAAGGTGGTGGACAACCTGCGCATCTTTGTCAAGGCGGCCAAGCTGCGTGCCGAGGCGCTGGACCACGTGCTGCTGCACGGCCCTCCCGGACTGGGCAAGACCACCTTGAGCAACATCATCGCCAACGAATTGGGCGTGGGCTTCAAAGTGACCTCGGGGCCGGTGCTCGACAAGCCGGGCGACCTGGCCGGGGTGCTGACCAGCCTGGAACCGAACGACGTGCTGTTCATTGACGAAATCCACCGGCTGAGCCCGGTAGTGGAAGAATACCTCTACTCGGCCATGGAAGACTACCGCATTGACATCATGATTGACAAAGGTCCCTCGGCCCGAAGCATCCAGCTGGACCTGAACCCGTTCACCTTGGTGGGCGCCACCACCCGCAGCGGCCTGCTGACCGCTCCGCTCCGGGCCCGTTTCGGCATCAACCTCCACCTGGAATACTATGACGAAACGGTGCTGGGACGCATCCTGCTGCGTTCGGCCGGCATTCTGGGCGTCCCCTGCGATGTGGAGGCGGCCCACGAGATAGCCTCCCGCAGCCGGGGTACGCCCCGTATCGCCAACGCCTTGCTGCGACGGGTACGCGACTTCGCCCAAGTGAAGGGGTCGGGACGCATCGACACCCGGATTGCCCGCTTCGCCCTGGAAGCGCTGAACATTGACCGCTACGGGCTGGACGAGATTGACAACAAGCTGCTGTGCACCATCATCGACAAGTTCAAGGGGGGACCCGTGGGCCTGACCACGATAGCCACGGCATTGGGAGAAGACCCGGGTACGCTGGAAGAGGTCTACGAACCGTTCCTCATCAAGGAAGGGTTCCTGAAACGGACACCGCGTGGGCGCGAAGTGACCGAACTGGCCTATAAGCATCTGGGACGGAGCCGCTACAACGACAGCCAGCCGACCCTGTTCGGCTGAAGCCCCTGCCTGTCGTCCACACCCATCATTACTGCTACCATTTACTAAAAGACTGAAATATGGCCGGACTATCCTCATTAGCCAAAGACACCGCCATCTACGGACTGAGCAGCATCGTAGGGCGTTTTCTGAACTACCTGCTCGTCCCACTCTACACCTCGGTACTGACAGCCTCATCGGGGGGCTACGGTGTCGTATCCAATGTCTATGCCTACACGGCGCTGATCCTGGTGCTGCTGACCTTCGGCATGGAGACCGGCTTCTTCCGGTTTGCCAACAAAGGAGACGAACGCCCGGAAAAAGTCTATGCCAACACCTTGCTGTTCGTCGGCGGCCTGTCACTGCTGTTCGTCGTGACGTGCCTGACCTTTCTGCACCCCATCGCCGCGCTGCTGGAGTATCCCGACCACCCCGACTATGTGGGGATGATGGTGATGGTGGTGGCCTTAGACGCATTCCAGTGCATCCCCTTCGCCTACCTGCGCTACCAAAAAAGGCCGTTGAAGTTCGCCGGCATCAAGCTGTTCAACATTATGGGCAACATCTGCCTCAACCTGTTCTTCCTGCTGCTCTGCCCGTGGCTCGACATCCACGCCCACGAATGGGTAGCCTGGTTCTACCGTCCCGACTACTTAGTGGGGTATATTTTCGTGTCGAACCTCCTCATGTCATCCGTGCAGCTGCTGTTCTTCCTGCCCGAGCTGCGGGGTTTCTCCTACCGCATGGACCCCGCCCTGCTGAAAAGGATGATTGTCTACTCGTTCCCCATCCTGATTTTCGGGTGGGTGGGCATCCTCAACCAGACCGTGGACAAGATGATTTACCCCTTCCTGTTCGACGACCGCCAGGAGGGGCTCGTGCAGCTGGGCATCTACAGCGCCACCAGCAAGGTGGCCCTGGTCATGGCCATGTTCACCCAAGCCTTCCGGTATGCCTACGAGCCGTTTGTCTTCGGCAAGAACAAGGAGGCCGACAACCGGACCGTCTATGCCGCGGCCATGAAATATTTCTTCATCTTCTCGCTGCTGGCCTTCCTCACCGTGATGTTCTACATGGACCTGCTGCGCTACATGGTGGCCAAAGACTATTGGGAGGGGCTCAGCGTGGTGGCCATCGTGATGGGGGCCGAAATCTTCAAAGGCATCTACTTCAACCTGTCCTTCTGGTACAAGCTGACCGACGAGACCCGCTGGGGGGCTTACTTCTCACTGACGGGCTGCGCCATCATCCTGCTGCTCAACATCTGGCTGGTGCCCCGTTACGGCTATGTGGCCTCGGCATGGGCCTCCGTGGCCGGCTACGGCACCATCACGCTGCTGTCCTACGTCATCGGCCAGAAGAAATACCCGGTGGGCTATCCGCTGAAGGAGATGGCCGTCTACCTCCTGCTGGCCGCCGTGCTCTACGTAGCCGCCGAACAGGTCAGCATCGCCTCTCCCGTGCTGCGGCTGGGCTTCCGGACCCTTTTATTGCTGCTGTTCGTGGCTTATATTGTGAAAAAAGACTTACCTTTACACCGTATTCCCGTCATTAACCGTTTTATCAAATAAAACATCAACTATGGACGCCAACAAACTCAAAAAAGTACAACTGAAAAACTTCTTCAACGAATACCTGGACCTGAACCGGAGCAAGGAAGACGAACAAGTCACCGTAGACTCCATCCGCAACGGGGTGGAGTTCAAGGGCACCAACCTGTGGGTGCTCATCTTCGCCACCTTCATCGCCTCCTTGGGGCTGAATGTCAACTCGACCGCCGTCATCATCGGCGCCATGCTCATCTCCCCGCTGATGGGCCCTATCATGGGGGTGGGGCTCTCCATCGGCCTGAACGACTTTGAGCTGATGAAACGCTCCCTCAAGAGCTACTTTATCGCCACCCTGTTCAGCGTGACGACCGCCACGGTCTACTTTGCCTTCACCCCGCTGGACGAGGTCCAGTCGGAACTGCTGGCCCGCACCTCTCCCACCATCTACGACGTGTTCATCGCCTTAGTGGGTGGTCTGGCAGGCATTGTGGCCCTCGCCACCAAGGAGAAAGGCAACGTGATACCGGGGGTGGCCATCGCCACGGCCTTGATGCCCCCGTTGTGTACCGCCGGCTTCGGGCTGGCCACCGGCAACCTGCTCTATTTCCTCGGCGCGTTCTACCTGTACTTCATCAACTCGGTCTTCATCAGCCTCGCCACCTTCATCGGGGTGCGGGTGATGCACTTCCAGCGCAAGCAGTTCGTCGACAAGGCCCGCGAAGAGTTAGTGCGCCGCTACATCATCTGGATCACGGTAGCCACCATGTGCCCGGCGGTCTACCTGACCTACGGCATCGTGAAAGAAACATTCTACCACTCCGAAGCCAACAGCTTCGTCAACCACGAACTGCAGTTCACCGACTCGCAGATACTGAAACGCGAAATCTCCTATAAGAAACGCGAAATCCGCGTGGTGCTGCTGGGAAAGGAAGTCTCGGACGAACAGATAGAGACCGCCCGCGACCGGATGGCCCACTACCAGCTGCCGAAGACCAAGCTCATCGTCTTCCAGGGAGGCAACAATCAAGCCGTCCCGCAACTGAACATGAGCGAGCTGAAGTCGTCGGTCATGGAAGACATCTACCGGACAAACAAGGCGCAGCTGGCCGAGCAGAAGCAGCTGGCCGACTCGCTGCAACGGGAGCTGGACTATTACAGCGGCACGGGACTGATAGACCAGCGGATGGGCGACGAGATGAAAGTGCTCTTCCCCACCGTGAAGAAAGTGTCCATCTCGCGCAGCCTGCAACTGAACATCGACAGTAGCCGTGTAGACACCCTGACCTTTGCCATCGTGAGCTGCCACCCCACCCCAGGCCGCTCGGAAGTGGAGAAACTGAGCGAATGGCTCAAGGCCCGCGTCTCGTCGGACCAACTGCGGCTGTTCCTCATCAACAAATAAGCGCCCCATGTCCTCCGGAACCGCTTTTGAGACCTACGACTGGCACATTGGCGAACACTTCCTGAAAGGGAAAACGTCCGAAACGGCCAACGAGGACCGCATCGTGATCACACCTTATTATATAGGGGTGATTGACGGCGCCACCTCGAAGTCGGACTTCCGGCCTGCGGGCCAGACCACCGGACAGTGGGCGGCACGGCTGGTGGAAGCAGCCATCCGGACCTTGCCGCCCACCGCCCCGTGGAGTGCCGTCACGTCACACATCACCTGCCGGCTGCAACGCTTCTATGCCGAGAACGGCCTGACCGACACCGTGCGGCAACATCCCGAGCAACGCTTGACGGCCAGCTGCGCCCTCTACAGCCGGCACCTGCAGGCCGTCGCACTGATAGGCGACTGCCAGTGCCTCGTGGGAGAAAAATATTTCTCCAACGGGAAAAAAATAGACGGCCTCCTGGCAGCCGCCCGTGCCGCCTGGAACGAAGCGGCCCTGCTGCAAGGCAAAAGCGTGGCGGAACTGCTGGAAAACGATGAAGGCCGCGCCTTCATCCGCCCGTTCCTCGTGAAACAATCGGTCTTCCAGAACCTGCCGGCAGCCGGCCATCCGTATGCCTACGGTGTGTTCGACGGTTTCCCCCTGCCTGCGGGACAGGTGCGCGTCATTCCCGTCCTGCCACAGACCCCGGTCGTGCTGGCCACCGACGGCTATCCGCAGCTCTTCCCCACCCTGCGCCAATCGGAAGACCATCTGGCCGGCCTCCTACAAAAAGACCCCTTGTGCATCCGGTCGTACCAGAGTACGAAGGGGATGTACAAGGGGCAATGTTCGTTCGACGACCGGGCGTTTATTTCTTTTTCTTCTTTTTAGCCCAGCCTTCCTCGCCGAAATCAGGTATCTCGCCTTTCAGCGGACGGTTGTCATCATGGATGAAGAACTGCTTCCAGTCATCTTTCTTCTTCGGTCCGCGGGGAGCGATATAGCCTCTCTCTTCCCGGCTGGGCTTCGGCTTGCGTGTCCCCGTCTCCTCCCGTCCGGCCTTTCCGGCCTTGCCCGGCTTTTCGGCAGCCGGCACCCGTTCGCGTTTCTTGCCGCTCTTGTCGCTCTTGCCCACATTTTCGTCGGCAGGCTCCACCACCACCTTGCGTCCGTTCACGGTCAGCCGGTTCAGGGCCTTCACCACCATGCCGGCCTGTTCTTCGGCCACCTCGAAGAACGAGAAGTTCTGCATCAGGTCAATGCGTCCCACCTCGATGCGCTCCTTCTTCAGGTTGCGGTTAATCAGGTCGATAATCTGGTTAGGGAAGAAGCCGTCGGTCTTGCCCAGGTTCAGGAACAGGCGGGTATATCCTTCCTCCGCCTTGCGCGAACGTTTCTCGCCGTCCGCCCCCCGCTCCTTGCGCTCCCGCTTGCCGGCCGATTTCTTGTCGCCGGCGGCAGGCTGTTCTATCTCGGCAGCATTCTTGTAATAATCCAGAAAGCGGTTGAACTCCATCGACACCACCCGCTTGATGAGGTCTTCCTTGCTCAGCCACTCCAGCTTGCGGTAGATGCCCGGCAGGAAGGCGTCTATTTCCTCCTCGTCCACCTTCACCTTCTCAATGTCGTCCACCACCTTGATGAGCTGCTGTTCGCAGATTTCCTTACCGGTAGGCAGGACGCTGACGGCAAACTGCTTGTTGAGGATGCGCTCTATCTCGCGCATCTTGCCTTTCTCGCGCAGGTTGACGATGGCGATGGAGATACCGGTCTTGCCGGCCCGGCCTGTACGGCCGCTGCGGTGCGTATAGCTTTCGGTATCGTCGGGCAGCCCGTAGTTGATGACGTGTGTCAGGTCGTTCACATCCAGTCCGCGTGCGGCCACATCGGTGGCCACGAGCAGCTGCAGATGGCGTTGGCGGAACTTCTGCATCACCAGGTCGCGCTGTGCCTGGCTCAGTTCGCCGTGCAGCGAGTCGGCGTTGTAGCCGTCCTGTATCAGCTTGTCGGCAATCTCCTGTGTCTCCTTGCGGGTACGGCAGAACACGATGCCGTAGATTTGCGGATAGAAGTCCACCACCCGCTTCAGAGCCAGGTATTTGTCTTTGGCATGGACGATATAGGCCACGTGATGGACGTTCTTGGTGCCTTCGTTCTTGGTGCCGATGGTAATCTCTTTGGCATCGTGCAGATACGTCCGGGCGATGCGTGAGATTTCGGGACTCATCGTGGCCGAGAACATCAGGGTGTTGCGGTCGGCCGGCACCTGCTCCAGGATGGCGTTGATGCTGTCGGTGAACCCCATGTTGAGCATCTCGTCCGCCTCGTCCATGACCACATCGCGCACCGTGTCTAAGCGGGCCACGCCCCGCTCCATCAGGTCAATCAGCCGGCCCGGCGTGGCCACGATGATGTGCACGCCCTGTCGCAGACTGCGTATCTGGCTCTCGATGGACGAGCCGCCATAGACCGGCAATATCTTTAAATCGGTGATGTATTTGGAATAATCCGTCAAGTCGCCCGCTATCTGCAGGCAGAGTTCGCGCGTGGGACACAGAATCAATGCCTGCGGCACACGGTCCCTCACTTCCATCTTCTGTATCAGCGGCAAACCAAATGCGGCTGTCTTTCCGGTTCCGGTCTGTGCCAGAGCCACCACGTCGTTTCCGTTTCCCAACAGATAGGGAATCACTTCCTCCTGTACCGGCATGGGGTTCTCATACCCCATCTCCTCTATCGCTTTGCGTATTTCATAGGAAACGCCAAGTTCTTCAAATGTTTTCATCTATTTTTTCAACTATCTAATTCGGTGCAAAGATACGGACATTTCACGGATAAACAGGCAGGTGGGTGACATTTTATCGGCCCGGACTCCTACTTATCCAAAAATTATGCGTAATTTTGGGGCCCAAATCATGAATACTCACCAAAAAACAGATATGACTATGAGAAGCTTTTTATTAGGATGCATGGCCTGCCTGCTGGCCATCGCCCTGCAGGCACAGCCTGCCAGAGACTACGTCATCTTGGTACACGGCGGCGCCGGCGCCATGGCCGGACTGGAAGACCGTGCCGAACAGGCGGCCGCCTACTATGCCTCCCTCGACTCGGCCCTCCACATCGGGGCGGCCATCCTGGAAGAAGGCGGCAAGGGCGAGACCGCTGTCATCGCCGTTTTGCGTTACTTCGAATCGAACCCGCTGTTCAATGCCGGCGTAGGAGCCACCTGCACCGCCACCGGCACCTTCGAGCTGGACGCTTCCATCATGCGCGGACAAGACCTCTCGGCCGGGGCCGTGGCAGGCGTGAAACACGTCAAGCACCCCATCGAGGCCGCCTACAGCGTCATGACCCAATCGCCCCATGTCATGATGGCCGGCGAGGGAGCCGAACAGTTCGCCCGCTCGCAAGGGCTGGAGATGGTGGACGACAACCTGTTCTTCGCCACCCCCAAGACCTTGAAATGGGTGGAAGAGCTGAAACGGGAGAGCAAGAAGAACGGCACCGTGGGCTGTGTGGTGCTCGACAAGGCCGGCAACCTGACCGCCGGCACCAGCACAGGCGGGATGTTCAAGAAACAGTGGGGACGTGTGGGCGACTCGCCCATCATCGGTGCCGGCACGTATGCCGACAACGAGAGCTGTGCCGTGTCGTGCACCGGCCACGGCGAATACTTCATCCGCCATGCGGTGGCCCATACGCTCTGCGCCCGCTACAAGTTCCTCAAGGAACCCATCGAGAAAGCCGCCGACCACATCCTCTTCGAGGAGCTGAACGCCGAAGCCGGCAACGGCGGACTGATTGCCGTCGACAAGGACGGCCATTTTGCCATGCCCTTCAACAGCGGAGGCATGTTCAGAGGATACCTGTATAAGGAAAAGGGCAGCAGCAAGACCGTCAGCCAGGTCGGCATAGGAAAGAAGCTGCGATGAAGACCTCCCATCAAGCCCTTGTATGCGCTGCGGTAGCCGTGCTCAGCTGGTCTACCGTAGCCACCGCCTTCAAACTGGCCCTGCAGCAACTCACCTACTTCGAGCTCATCGTCATCGCCAGCCTCACGGCCCTGCTCCTGTTCAGCCTGACGCTCACCGTCCGGCACCAATGGCCGTTAGTGGCCCGGCTGAGCCGCCGGCAATGGGGACGTTTCGCCTTTCTGGGCCTGCTCAACCCCGTCTGCTACTACCTGGTGCTGTTCCGCTCCTACGAACTGCTGCCGGCCCAAGTGGCCCAACCCGTCAACTACGCCTGGCCCATCGTGCTGCTGTTGCTGCTGGCCCTGTTCGGCCATCAGCCTATCCCCCGCAGCAAATACGGGGGCATGGCCGTGTCGCTGGCAGGGGTGGCCCTTATCTCGGCCGGCACCGGAGGCACCAGTGGCCTCTCTGTATCGGCCACCGGACTGCTGCTGGCCCTGCTCAGCGCCTTTCTCTGGGCCCTCTACTGGATGATGACCAACCGCCGCGAGGCGACCGTCGACGGAACGGTCTCCCTCTTCATGACCTTCCTGTTCGGCAGCCTCTACCTGTTGGCCGCCACCGCCGTCGTCGGCCTGCACACCCCCACCCTGACGGGATGGCTCTCGGGCATCTACGTCGGCTGTTTTGAGATGGGGATTCCGTTCCTCTGCTTCGGGCTGGCCATCCGCACCACCGACAACCCGACCCTCGTCAACCAGCTCTGCTACCTCTCCCCTTTCCTGTCGCTGTTCTTCATCGGCATCGTGCTGGGCGAGCCCATCGCCGTCACCACCTATATCGGCCTGCTGCTCATTGTGGGCGGCCTGTTGCTGAACCGTCACCACTGAGCGGACAAGAAGGACCGCTTTGCCTCCCATCGGCGAAAAATTAACCGCCGGCAGGAGGGCTTTCTCCGCAGAATTGCTTAATTTTGTTCCGACCGAACGAGATTCGGAGAGAAAACAAGGAACCAATGACAGGAATACTCCATACGATAACCACTTTCGAAGCGTTTGCCCACTGCCTGCGGGGGGTGACCGCCACCTTCTTCTTCTTTTGGTGCTATTGGCTCCACCCTTACCGGAACCGGCTGTGGATGGTGCGTCTGTTCTACCTCGCCATGCTCTACGTTGCCTGCTGCTATGTGAAAGACGGCCTGCTGATGGTGGAGGGGTGGAAAGACAGCCCCTTTCTGGGCGACCTGATTACGGTCATCGACCTGCCTTTCGTGCCGATTACCTGTGCCTTTTTCATCGAGGTCTGCCACCCGGGGTGGGCCACCCCCCGACGTGCCCTCCTGGCCTTCCTGCTACAGGCGTTGTTCATCCCGGCCTATCTGCTGCATCCTGCCGAGACGGTGTGCCTGTGGGCCTATACGATGGCCTTCACCATGGTTTTCCTGACCTTTGGCATTGTGGTGGGGCACAGCGTGTGGTACCGCCAGCGGCACAGGCAGCCGTTCCTCTATCCGAAGTTCTTCCAACTCAAGTGGCTGGTAGGCTTCTGCCTGCTGTTTGTGTCCACCGTAGTGATCTACTACACCTGTTTCGACGAGGCCACGTGGGGCGGCGAGGTGCTGTTCAACGCCTTCAGCCTGCTTTTGTGGTCCTTCCCCTTCCGTTATACCTTACAGGTCTTGCAGACCCTGCAATTGGACCGGCCGGACGATGCCCCCACCGACACTCCGCCAGAGGACAAACCCGATGCCACCGACCCGGAGGAAACCGCCGACAACGGACTGCTGACCCAAGAGCAGTTGGCAGAAATCGGTGCCTTGCTCACCAAGAGCATGGAGCAGGACAAGGTGTACCTCGACCCGAAACTGTCGCTCACCCAGCTGGCCTACCACACCCACCAGAACCGTACCTACATGTCCTACTATCTGAACCGCTGCTTAGGCATGACCTTCTACGAGTACCTGAACCGCTATCGTGTGGAGGAAAGCTGCGCCCGGATAGACGCCCTGTCGGTGACCGACCGCAAGCCCCTGACCGAGATAGCCAGCGAGTGCGGCTTCAACTCCTTCTCCACCTTCAGCCGCGCCTTCAGCAAATACAAGGGCATCACGCCCGGCGACTACGTCCGCAAGCAGCAAATGAATGCCTCTCTCCAGCAACGGGGGGGGTAGAAAAAGAAGGACATAGGCGTTCCTAAGGCCTTCTGGAGGCAGAAAAGCAATTTTTGACGCAATGACCAGTCGTTTTTTACCCAGTGAACGGACGCATGTTGGCCAGATGTGGAGAAACCACTACCTTTGTGCCCGAGCTTAAGCCCCTGCTGGTTGCAGCGGGCCAGAAGCGGTATAAAACATTCAAAAACTAACTGTATGAAAAGATTCTTTTATGTAATGAGCATGGCCGTCATGATGGCCTGTGTATGTGTAGGAGTGAGCAGCTGTTCGGACGATGATGACAATCCTGCTACTTCCAAGAAAGTGTCCAAGCTGGAGCTGACCCTCAATGCGCAACTGTCCGACGACCTGAAGGAAGTGGCCATCATCAATTTTCACGTGCAGCATACCGTCGGCAATAACAGCCAATTGGTTTCCGGCGGCGAGGACCTGCTTACCCAGACAGCCAACACCGTCACAGCTACAGCCAACGGCGTACCTGCCACCTTCCAGCTGACATGTTCCAGCATCAGCAAAAAGAACAACTTCACTCCGAAAGAGAAGTACGAATTCAGCATCGTGGTGAAGTATAATATTAAAGCCACTTTCGAAGACGGCAGCACGACCGATGTAAGCCTAACGCGCTACAAAGAATTTGAGAACAAGATTGCGTACGGACCATTTTCACCAACAGACGTAGATGAAGTTGTCAAGTCATACCTGAGCGCATTGAAAACTCAGATAGACCAAGAATTCAAGAGCACCATCTCTGTCGAAATGGATAAGAACGGCAAAGTAGTGGGAACAGTAACTCAAAAATAACGATCAGATACGAAATAACACAGATAAAACACGTGCAAGAGGGTATATCCACCAGAGGATGTACCCTCTTCCTATTTTTCCCCCTCAGCGTGACGACCCCCGTTGCGCCACCGCCATGCCTGCCAGCACCAACGCCGTTCCGGCAAAGAGGGCCAGGTTCATGCGCTCCCCCAAAATCAGGTTCGAGGCCACGATGCTCACCACAGGCGTGAGGTAGATATAATTGGAGGCCACAATAGCACCGATGCGGTTCAGACAGACATTCCAGAGCATAAAGCACCCGAACGAGGCCACCACCCCCAAGAACAGCAGCTGAGGCCACACGGCGGCCGACAGCAACACGGCAGGACTCACCGTGAGCGGCTCTACCAGAAACGTGGGCAGCAACGTGAGCAGACTGTAGAAAAAGATTTTCCGCGTGATGAAGACCACCGGATAGCGGCGGCTGAGCGGCTCGATGAGCAGCGTGTAGAGGCTCCACGAAAGGGCGGAGCCCACACAGAGCAGGTCGCCGACAGGGCTCAGCTGAAACACCAGCCTGCCGTTGAGCACCACGACCGCCACCCCGAGAAAGGCCACCAACGACCCGATGACCAACCGTGCGCCGGGCAGGGAGCGGCTCACCACACTGTATTTGAGCAACAGCGTGAGCAGCGGTGTCGTGCTGCAGATGAGCGACACATTGCTCACGTAGGTGAAGCGCAAGGCATTGTTCTCGGTCAGGAAATACAGCGTTCCGCCAAACAGGCCCAGCAGCAGGAACAACGCCTCGTCCTTCCAGTTGTCCGCCCACAGGCGGAACGGACGGGCGCACAGGCCCAGGCACAGATAGGCCATGCAGAAACGGTAGAAGATGATGTCGTGGGGCGTCAGTCCCGCCAGCAGCAGCTGCTTGGACGAGATGAACGTAGTCCCCCACACGATGACAATGAATACGGCAAGCAAGTGGTAAAGCATGTTCAGACGTTTGGAATCACACTAAAAAAACGGCTCCCCCCGTAAAAAGAGAGGAGCCGTTCGGTTCAACTATTAATGTTATTGTAAGATTATTAGAGTTGCGGACCAGCAGCCACCAATGCCTTACCGGCTTCGTTGCCTGTGAACTTCACGAAGTTCTTGATGAAACGAGCGGCGAGGTCTTTGGCCTTTTCTTCCCACTGAGCGGCTTCTGCATACGTGTCGCGCGGATCCAGAATCTTCGGATCTACACCCGGCAATTCTGTCGGAACCACGAAGTCGAAGTACGGGATAGTCTTCGTAGGAGCCTTTTCGATAGAGCCGTCGAGGATAGCGTCAATGATACCACGGGTGTCGCGGATAGAGATACGCTTGCCTGTACCGTTCCAACCGGTGTTCACCAGATAAGCCTTGGCACCGGTCATCTGCATCTTCTTCACGAGTTCTTCTGCATATTTCGTCGGGTGCAGTTCCAAGAAGGCCTGGCCGAAGCAAGCAGAGAATGTCGGAGTCGGTTCAGTGATGCCACGTTCTGTACCGGCCAACTTGGCGGTAAAGCCAGAGAGGAAGTAGTACTGAGCCTGGTTTTCGTTCAGGATAGATACCGGGGGCAATACACCGAAGGCATCAGCAGACAGGAAGATGACCTGTTTTGCGTGAGGACCTTTGGAAACCGGCTTCACAATGTTCTGGATGAAGTGGATAGGATAAGATACACGGGTGTTTTCTGTCACGCTCTTGTCGGCGAAGTCAATCTTGCCGTCGGCAGCTACCGTAACGTTCTCCAGCAAAGCGTCGCGCTTGATGGCACCGTAGATATCGGGTTCCGATTCCTTGTCGAGGTTGATGACCTTGGCGTAGCAGCCGCCTTCGTAGTTGAACACACCTTCGTTGTCCCATCCGTGTTCGTCGTCACCAATCAGCTTACGTTTCGGGTCGGTAGACAGCGTGGTCTTACCTGTACCAGACAGACCGAAGAAGATGGCCGATTCTGTTTCGTCCATGTTGGTGTTGGCAGAGCAGTGCATGGAAGCGATGCCACGCAGCGGGTTGAAGTAGTTCATCATAGAGAACATACCCTTCTTCATTTCACCACCGTACCAAGTGTTCAGGATCACCTGTTCCTTAGAAGTCAGGTTGAAGACAACGGCAGTTTCAGAGTTCAGACCCAGTTCCTTGTAGTTTTCCACCTTTGCCTTGGAAGCGTTGTACACGATGAAGTCGGGTTCGAAGGCTTCCAGTTCCTCAGCTGTCGGACGGATGAACATGTTGGTCACGAAATGAGCCTGCCAAGCCACTTCCATGATGAAGCGGACGCACAGACGGGTAGCGGGGTTGGCACCGCAGAAACCATCTACTACAAACAGCTTCTTGTTCGACAATTCTTTGGCGGCCAGTTCTTTCAGCTCTTTCCAAGTAGCTTCGGAAACAGGCTTGTTGTCATTCTTGTATTCGTCGGAAGTCCACCATACAGTGTCCTTGCTGGTTTCGTCCATTACCAGGAATTTATCCTTGGGAGAACGACCCGTATAGATACCCGTCATTACGTTGACAGCGCCCAGCTCAGTTTCCTGGCCTTTTTCAAAGCCTTCCAAACCGGCTTTTGTTTCTTCAGCGAACAATACTTCGTATGACGGATTGTGCACAATTTCCACGGTATTCTGGATACCGTACTTAGTAAGATCTAATTTTGCCATTTCTCAAATGATTAATTTGTTATTCAATTGTATGATTCTTCTTTCTTATTCTCTCGCTGTTATAAAACAGACCTTCTTTAAACCGATACAAAAATAATAGTTTATTTTTATTCAAAGAAGTTATTACAGAAAAAAATCCGTAATGGTATCATTTTTATACTTGTGTAACAAATCTGACACTTCGAGTTTGCAATGAGGCTGTTCTTCTGCAGATACTCCCGGTAAGCGTCAGGCGACATACCGATAGGCCGACGGCAGTACTTGCCAAAGAAAGGCTCTATCCATCACAGTAAGGTTAATAACCTTACAGCTGGAAGATTATTAACCTTACGGCCTGAAGGTTATTAACCTTATTGTCGAAAGGTTATTAACCTTCTGATGATGCAGGTTTTATCGCATTCTCAGAGGCGATAGAGAAATCAGACAGTAAAGGGAAAGCGGCAATAATGTAACATTCTGTCTTTACAATAGTCGGCAAAAAAAGAACCGTGACTACCGGAAAGGAGGACAGGGATGAGATGAATGAAAATCCTTTCGCAGTAAATCACAGTTCTTTGCACGTTATGCTTCGGAGCCACACAGACGGAGCCGCCGGACGGAGTGCCTCCGCTCCCGATGCCGCTCATAGAAGAAAATGTCAACCTAAATACCCCTCCTCACAGGCCCATCGAATCCGGAACCTGAGGGGCAATATAGAAAAAGCGCGGGTTGCTGTCTGTCACCCGTCCCGCTACCTTAGGCGTCTCGCATTGCCCAAATCATCAAGAACGAGCAACGCAGAAGCCCACGCCGATATGTATATAGAACGCCACCCTATACCATATCCGTAGGTTCGATACGGATACAGTAAGGGCTATCAGTCAACATATCCCAATGGACATCTACCGTTGCTTTGTTTTGTGATGATTCTAAGTTTGCGAGACTTTTCGGTAACCAAAAACAAAGCGTCAGATAAACGCCTTTTCATATATGTCATCCCACCCTCGCCGCTTCTGCCCAAACAAGCCAAGACGCACGAGAAAGGATAGGGACAAATATACGGGTTTTCCAGCAAAACAAGAAATGCAATGAGAAAAAAGAAGAGCCGCTGCCGTCCTGACACGACAAGAGGGTGTGGCCAAGCCTCCAGCACCTGGAAACTTGCCACACCCTCTCCCCTATCTATACCAACGATGGCCTACTTCACTTCCCACGTGTCGTTCGTGGCCAGCAGTTCGGCAAAGTTATGATATTTCTTCTTGGCGGCCACGTCCGCTATCTGGGCCTCTACCGACTCGTCGTAGGTAGGAGCCTCCACATCGCGGATGACCCCGAGCGCAATCGGGAAGTCGGGACCTTCCATCAACGCCAGCTTCAGGTGGAGCGTAGCGTCCTCACAATGGGCGTCGTGTACGAGAATGTCTTGTTCGGTCACACCGTTCTCGCCCAGCTTCACCACCTTCAGGCCGAACCCTTCCTGCATCAGTCCGAATTCCTTGTTCGGGCCGAACAGCATCGGCCGGCCATGCTCCAGATAGATGGCGTTCTTCTCGCGGTCTTCCTTCTTGGCCACCATGTTGTGCGTGCCGTCGTTGAAGATGACACAGTTCTGCAACACTTCGATGACAGACGTTCCCTTATGACGGGCGGCTGCCTTCAGCACCTCGACAGAAGGGCCACCGTCTACCGCCACACAACGGGCGAAGAAGCGGCCGCGTGCTCCGAAGCAGAGCTCAGCCGGACGGAAGGGGTCTTCCACCGTGCCGTAGGGCGATGACTTGCTGACGAAGCCACGGGCCGACGTGGGGCTGTACTGTCCCTTGGTGAGGCCATAGATGCGGTTGTTGAGCAACACGATGTTGATGTCCACATTGCGGCGGATGCAATGGATGAAATGGTTACCGCCGATGGCCAGTCCGTCACCGTCGCCCGAAATCTGCCAGATGGTCAGGTTCGGGTTGGCCACCTTGGCACCGGTGGCAATGGCGGCCGCACGTCCGTGGATGGTGTGCATGCCATAGGTGTTCATGTAATAGGGCAGACGTGACGAGCAGCCGATACCCGAAATGACGGCGATGTCGTGGGGAGCCACTCCCAACTCTGCCAACGCCTTGTGAAAAGAATTAAGGAACGCATGGTCGCCGCATCCCGGACACCAGCGGGGCTGACCGGCCTTGTAGTCGGCAGCGGTATATTTTGTTTCGCTCATAATTACTCCTCTATTATTTTAGTAAATGCGTCTACCAGCTCCTGCACGACGAACGGCTGGCCTTTCACTTGATTGAACTGATGCAGGCAGACTCCTTCTACCTTCATGCGCAGATAGCCTGCCAACTGGCCCATGTTCTGTTCGGCCACCACGACCTTGGGATACTTGCGCAGCACTTCCGCCGTGTTCTTGGGCAGCGGATTGATCCAGCGCAGATGTGCCAAAGCCACCTTCCTGCCCTGTGCGCGGAGGGTATCCATGGCCGAATGCAAGTGGCCGTAGGTACCGCCGAAGCCTACAATCAGCAGGTCGGCATCGGAATCGCCTTCCACCTCAAGGGCGGGCAGCGAGTCGGCAATGCGTTCCACCTTCTCGGCACGCAGCTGTGTCATGAGGTGGTGGTTCTCCGGTTCGGTGGAGATGGCACCGGTCTCGTTGCTCTTCTCCAGACCGCCGATGCGGTGCATGAAGCCTTCGGTACCCGGAACGGCCCAATAGCGCACCTGGTTCTCCGGATTACGCTGGAAGGGAGTCCAGCCGGCCGCCATGTCGGGCGTCACATAAGGCGGACAGATGGCAGGATACTGCTCCAGCTGGGGCAACCGCCAGGCAGCCGAGCCGTTGGCAATGTAGGCATCGGTCAGCAGCACGACGGGCGTCATGTGCTCCAACGCCACCTTGCACGCCATGTAGGCGGCATCAAAACAGTCGGTGGGCGATGTGGCGGCCACCACCGGCATGGGACTTTCGCCGTTGCGGCCATAGAGCGACTGCAAGAGGTCGGTCTGTTCCGACTTGGTGGGCAGACCGGTAGAAGGTCCGCCGCGCTGCACGTCGATAACGACCAACGGCAGTTCGGCAATCACGGCCAGGTTCATGGCCTCGCTCTTGAGGCAGATACCCGGTCCGGATGTCGAGGTGACCGCCAACGCTCCGGCAAAGGCGGCACCGACCGCCGAAGAACAGCCGGCAATCTCGTCCTCACACTGCACGGTCTTCACCCCCAAGGATTTGTGCTTGGCCAGCTCGTGCAGGATATCGGTGGCCGGCGTGATGGGGTACGAGCCCAGGTAGAGCTGCAGGCCGGCCTTCTCGGCAGCGGCCATCAGTCCGTAGGCCGTGGCCTTGTTGCCGTTGATGTCCATGTACTTGCCCTTCTCTTTCTGCTCCTTGCTGGGCACCCGGTAGCTCATCGACACAGAGGCGTGGGTGTTGGCCCCGAAGTGATAGCCGTCGTAAAGCACCTTCACGTTGGCATCGGCAATGGCGGGCTTCTTGGCGAACTTCTCGCGCAGCAGCTTTTCGCCTACGGCGATGTCACGATGGAACAGCCAGCACACCAGTCCCAGGGCGAACATGTTCTTGGTACGTCCGATGGACTTGGCATCCAGCCCACTGTCTTTCAGACTCTCCTTGCACATGGTGGTGATGGAAGCCTCAATCACCTCGTTCTTGATTCCCAGCTCGGAGAACGGATTCTCCAACGTAAACTTCGCCTTTTCCAAATCTTTCTTGGTGAACGAGTCGGAGTCGATGATAATCACCGACTGCGGCTTGCAATACTTGTACTGCGTCTTGAGCGCAGCCGGATTCATCGCCACCAGCACGTCGCACTTGTCGCCGGGCGTATAGACCTTGCCCGAACCGATGTGGACCTGAAAGCCGGAGACCCCTGTCAGCGTTCCTTGCGGGGCACGGATATCCGCAGGATAATCAGGAAACGTACTGATGTCGTTACCTACAGTGGCCGAAATATTCGAGAACATATTACCTGCCAACTGCATGCCATCGCCAGAGTCACCTGAGAAGCGGACTACAACATCATCCAGCTCCTTGACAATCATTTCATCTGCCATAACCTATTTTCTATTTTATATGAATTATTAAGTTTCTCATAATCAACGGGCGCAAAATTCGGGAAGTTGTGTCAAAAATCAAAATAAAAACTAATATTTCTTTTCAATAAGTGAGAAAAGTCTTCTTTAACTCCCTTTAACCATCCAGTGCTCGCTGGAATACACAAAAAGCAGTACTTTTGCAGCGGTCTGCCTTGGTAGTTCAACGGATAGAATAGAAGTTTCCTAAGCGTTGGAGCTGTGTTTGACCTTGGCAAGGCGATGATGATTGACATGATGATTGTTCGTGCAACCGATAAAAACATATAAGGCTCTGTAGTTCAACGGATAGAACACTGGTTTCCTAAACCGTAGATAGGGGTTCGATTCCCCTCGGAGCTACTTTTTCCGGCCTCTCCTACCCAAAGGAGGGGCCGTTTTTTATGCTTTATTCCGCAAAAAGTGAGTATATTTGCTGGCAAATGTTTTACAATAGTTTTACGAAGCAATGGCAACCTTCAAGGCGGTGGTGTTAGCGCACCAAAAAAAGGAAGACGGGACATGGAACATCAAGATACGTGTCACTCATGGCAGGAGGAGCAAGTACATCGCCACCCCCTACTATGTGCGTAAGGAGGACATGACCCGGAGCATGAAGTTGAAGAACCAGAGGTATGTGGATGCCACCGACAGGATGATCAGGACGTACCGTGAGATATGCGATGCGAGAGGAGAGGCATTGCCAGGCATGGACATAGAGGAGGTGGTGAGGCTGCTGTCGTCTGAGGAGCCCGGAGAGGGCAGGTTTGACCTCGACATAGTGGGCTACGCCCGTTCGTACATACGGGAGCTGCAACAGACGGGGCACGCCGGAAATGCCAATGCCTACAAGGTGGCTGTCAACAGCTTCGTGAGGTTCATTGGCCGTGAGAGCGTGAGCATCCATGAGCTGACCGTGAAGATGCTCAACGACTGGATGAGGTGGATAATGGAGCAGCCTCCCCGTACTGGCATGGCCAAGGGGACGAGAGCACCGGGCTTGTACCTCTCCCAACTGCGAGCCATCCACAACCGGGCGAAGAAGGAGTTCAACGATGAGGATGCCGGGATAATCCGCATCCCCTACTCTCCCTTCGCCAAGGTGGATGTGCCCAAGGCCGGAGTCCCAAGGAAGAGGGCTATTTCGGTGGATGCCCTGCGAAAACTGGCGGCACTGGAGGAAAGGGAGATTCTACAGCCGGGAAACTGCCGTTTCAATCTTGCCAAAGACGTGTTCCTGTTGAGTTTCCTGCTGGTGGGCATGAATGCGGTGGACTTGTATCATGTGAAGGACTGCAAGGACGGGCGCATCACCTACCAACGTACCAAGACGAAGAACAGGCGTGCGGATAGGGCAGAGATAAGCATCAGGATAGAGCCGGAGGCCGAAGAGCTGGTGAAGAAGTATGCCGACAAGTACGGTGAGCGTGTCTTCGGCTTCTACAATATGTACAGCTCCGTGGACAGCTTCTGCCAAGCCATCAACAAGGGACTAAAGAAGGTGGGAGCCTTGATAGGTGAGGAAGACCTGGAGTTTTATGCGGCAAGGCACACATGGGCTACCATCGCACTCAATGAGGCCGGGGTGGACAAGTACACCGTCCACCAGGCACTGAACCATGTGGACGAATCCATGAGGGTGACTGACTACTACATCAAACGCTCATGGGCTCCCATTGATGCCGCCAACCGCAAGGTGATAGACTATGTTTTTGAAAAACGGGAGGATGCCGATTGACAGCACCCTCCTGTGGTATAGCCGTAAGGCAATGTAAACAAATGGACTATAGTCTTACTGCCAGCATTTCCCTTCCTGCCCGATGGATGGCTTTTTCAATCTTTCTTTTTTGAGATTCAGAGGCAAATGAAAGCCTCTGTTTGTATTGTCTCATAAGTGAAGGATTGATGTCCGCATACTTTGCGAAAGTAGAAACGCTGATAAACTTGAAGTTGTCGAAGAAGGACGCAATGTCGTATTTGAACTCAAATTCTATATCAGACAAGGAGGATGGAGCCGTTTCGCCCCTGCTTTCAAACATGGTTTTATAATCGTTTATCGCTCCCTGTAATGCCTCCTTTGCTTCGGCAACACTCTTCCCTTGGCCGTTGAGATTGAACCCGTCAAATTCGGGAACATAGGCACTGACCGTACCATCATCCCATTTCTCGATAATTGCTGTTACTTTGCTCATGTCACTCCTCCTATTTATATATAAATGTTAGCAAACAAATGTGCGGGTCATTTAAGACCCGCATCTTTCATCATGCCGTGTAATGTTCCGCCTTTCACTTCCTGCGAGCCATGTCTTCCAACACGAAAGTATTTCCCTGTTACAGGACTATACCAAACATCGTGTTCTTTTCCGTGGCTAACGAAATAGCATCCCATCTTTGCGGCCTTCTTCAAGAACTCTGTAATTTTCATATCAAAGAGCCATTTGTTTACGCCACAAAGATAACATATCCGTTATAAATACGCAAGTTAATTGAGGGAAATATATAACACATTTGTTACAATTAACATATATCACACGAACATGGAGCCGAAGCCAGTGAGGAGCCATGAGGGGCTGACACCGTACTCCCTCACCATCGGCACAAGCCAAGAGACCTGGAACCATCCCCGTTCCAAGTCCTTGCGTTGCGCAAGGAAGTTTCGGCGGTCAATCCCGTACAGTCGGCAGTAGGTGTTCACTCCCCGGATTTTCTTCTGCGCTATGATGGCGTCCAAGGCCTCGTAGAAACGGGCGATTATCTGCTTTGATACGTTGGTGTTCGCCATAGCTGCATTACAGTCCTTCGATGTCGTTGCGCAACGCTTCCAGCTCCGAAGCGTCACGTCCCAAGATATGCGCTTCCGTAATGGCCGATGCAAGGCAGCGTCTCACCTCGTTCACCCGGTCAATTTCCACGCTTCCGCCTGCCGATGCTTTCAGCAGGTCAATCACCATGCGGTAATACTTACTTTCCATCATTACCTCCGTTCTTTAATTGTTCGATTTCCTGTTTCAGTTGCCCGATGGTCTGGTTGAGCCGGGCTATCTCATTGTCCTTCTCCACCAGCAGGGAGTAGGGTGCAATCTGCTTGGCCTCCATCATCCGTAGCAGCTCCTTGGTGAAGGCGTTGGCTCCGGCCTGCAGAAGCTCCTCGATGCCCGATTCCGCTTCCCTCCGCTCCCGGATGGTGGCTTCTCCCACCATATCCGCAATCTTGCCGAACACTTCATCCGACACCTGCCTGTTGCCGTTCTTCATGTCGGACAGATAGCCGGGAGAAATGCCCAGCCTTGCGGCCAGCTCCTTCTGACGTATGCCAAGCGTGGCGTATGCCTTCCCAAGCAGGGAGGCAAATTCCTGTGTTGTCTTCATGCCGTTTCGGTTTAATCCCATCGAAACCAATGGGTTTATAAGTTCTGCAACCATTTCTTGCCGGACTTAGTAAAAGTCCATGCGTATATTCCTCCTACAATTACGATGCCTACAGCGTAAACGAATACTATCACATCCATATCACTTCAAAATTTTGTTAGCCAGCGAAGCTGACAAAACGGTTAATACTAATCCAAATATAGCTGCCATCCACATACGGATGTTTTGCTCATCCGTCAAGATTGGGATGATAACGCTTACAAATATCCCAGCGAACGATAGCTTTGACAGGTCAAAGTAATATCCGGCAAGTTTTTCTCTCCTTACTTTATCCTTCTCCTTGCGTTCCTCATTTTGTTTCGTAAAGTTTCCCATATCCATACCTTATCTAAACGCATCGGAACCGATACCTTTACAGGCTTTGCAGCCATTTCTTCCCGCTCTTGGTATTCATCCATATAAGAATGCCTATGCAGATGATACTTCCTACAGAAAATAGAGTTATCAGATAGTCCATATTCATTTTATTTTTGAGTTCAATACTTTATATCCTATCATTGCCAACGCAAATATACCCATTACTTTAGGCTCATGCACAGCAGCACCCGGTAAACGCCTCTGATGTCAGTCAGACTGACCTCAAAGGGAGCGAACTTGGGATCCTTGTTGATGGAGAGGCAGCGCACGTAGCCCTCACGTTCGGACGGAACAAGAATCTTTATCACGGAGCCGTTGCACGTGTCGAGCACATACACCTTGCCCCACTCGATGAAGGCCTTCTCGTTGATCCTCTTCACATAGACATGGCTCCCGTTGGGGTATTCGGGAGCCATGCTGTCACCCGACACCTGTATAGCCAAATCCACATCACGTATCGGGGAGGCAATGAGCTCACAATCCGATTCCTTCACCGAGTAAATGAAATCGGTCAGACTGCCTCCTTGGGCTGCAACGGGTATCAGCTTCACAAACGTAGCTGTCCTACTTTCCTCACGAGGAAAATCTTGCTCCCTCACGGGGGAAGAAGATTGAGAGCCGGATGGAGATACCAACATCGAGCCTTCGCCAGTGCGCAACCAATTGACATTTATCTGAGGATATGCCTTAGATATTCTGTCTAATGTAGCCATACGTGTATTATCTCCCATCTTAGACACAGCCCCATTGCTTAAACCACAATAACGCTCAAATTCTGAGATAGATATGCCCAAGTAATCAATAAATGTCAATACTCTTTCGTTCATATTCCAATTATTAAAAATTACTAATTAGACGATAAATCTTAGACGAAACTATTGTTGTCTTAGATTTAATGTCTATATTTGCACCGAAATACTTGATGTGATTGGCGCAAATATACAAAATATGTTTGAGCGACACACTAAATGGACTAAAAAATTAAGAAGATATGGCTAAAAGTACATTGAGACAATTTTATGACGGACTGCCCGAAAGGTCGGTGTCCGCACCGAAGGCCGACTTTGTGCGCAAGGTGGCCAGCGAATGCCGGGTGAGTGAAATCACCGTCCGGGCATGGATATACGGCACACAGAAGCCCGACAGCCTGCGTACCTCCATCGTAGCCAAGCTGATAGGGGTGAAGGAAAACGAAGTATTCAAATTAGCAAACTCATAACTCAATAGACCATGAAACGAGAGACAAGAACCAATCTGATGAATTGCATCATTGCCGCATTGCTGGCAGTAGTATGCTTTGTATGCCTGCTGTGTGGGGCATGGTGGCACACCTTCACCTGCGCTGCCTGCGTGTTGCTGGCTTGGGTGTTCTACACCGACAGCGAGTATGGAACGGAATCCGTGCGTGACTACTTCGCACGCAAGCAGATGGAGGGCAGAGTATGAGCGTGACCTTAGACCTCTATCAGTTGAAGAACCTGTGCATGGATATGGCCAGCCTTGGAGCTGCCAACTTCTTGAAGGAAATCCAGCCAGTGAAAGACCTCATATCACAGCGTGAAGCCTACCGCCAGTTTGGTGAGGCACGTGTGAAGCGGTGGAAGAGCCAGCAGAGGGTGAGCACAGAGCGCAACGGCTCACAGCGTGGGTGCAAGGTGCTCTATTCAAGAGCCGAGCTGATGGCCGTAGATAAGAGTGAGAAACTGAACCAATATATCAACCATTAAACAAGATTCAACGAGTATGAAGACAATCAAACTCAGACAACTCTCCCTTGTGAACTTCAAGGGCATCCGGGAGCTGACCGTGAACTTCGCTGATGCGGAAACGCTGGTATGTGGCGACAACGGCACGGGCAAGACTACCCTCTTTGATTCGTTCCTGTGGCTCCTGTTCGGTAAGGACAGCACGGGACGTAGTGACAGCAACTTCAACATCAAGACACTGGACGGACAGGGCAAGGCCATCCTCCACTTGGAGCATTCGGTAACGGCCAAGCTGACGGTGGACGGTAGGGAAATGGAGCTGCAACGCAAGTACACGGAGAATTGGGTGAAGCCCCGTGGCTCCGTGGAGGAGCAGTTGAAGAACCATGTGACGGAGTTCTACATCAACGGTGTCAAGCTCTCCACCAAACGGGAGTACGACATGGAGATAGCTGCCATCATCCCCGAAGATGTGTTCCGCATGATTACCAATCCCTTCTACTTTACGAGCATGAAGCCGGAGGCACAGAAGGCCATGCTGTTTGATATGGCCGGGGACGTGACGGATGAGCAGGTAGCCGGGATTTGCGAGGACTTCAAGGAGCTGTTGGCACAGCTCAACGGGCGTAGCATTGCCCAATATGCCAAGGAGGTAGCGGCCAAGAAACGGGCTTGCAAGAGCGAGCTGGAGGTGATTCCAAGCCAGCTTGAAACCGCCAAGAACCTCATGCCGGAGGAAGAGGATTGGGTGGCACTGGATGCCGAGGCCAGCGAGAAGAAGCAGGAAATCCAGCTCATTGATTGCCTCATTGCCGACAAGAACAAGGCTAACCAACAGGAGTACGAGCGCAAGGCCAAGATACAAGCCGCCATCAACGAGAAGCGTATTGCGTTGGCCAATCGTGAGGCCGAGGTGAAGCAGCAGGCCAACAACGGGCGCAACGAGGCGATAATGACCCTTACCAAGGCGCAGGATGAAGCCTTCATGCTGCGTGAGCGCAAGAAGATGGAGGAGGGCAAGCTTGACCGTCTGAACGGGCAGCTTGCCAAGGCAGAGCAGGAGCTACAGGCACTCCGGGCAGAGTACCGCACCATCAATGCCGAACAACTGACCTATCCCGATGGTGCCTTTGTGTGCCCCACCTGCAAGAGGCCTCTTGAAGTGGCTGACGTGGAGGCCAAGCAGCAGGAGCTACAGGCCAACTTCAACAAGGATAAGGCCAAGAAACTGGAGGCCAATAAGCAGAAGGGAATGGCCGTGAAGAAGGAGGTGGTAGAACTGACCGCTAAGCGTGATGCCAGCCTTGCCGAGATTGAGGGCTACACAGCCCAATTGATGAAGAAGGTGACTGAGGCCGAAGAGCTGGAGAAGAACCTGCCCGAAGCCGAGAATGTGGATATGTTGCTGGCCGCTGACCAAGCATCCATTGACATCAAGAACGAGATTACCGAGCTACAGAATCAGCTCACCATCGAGGCCAAGCCCGAAGACGTGACAACGCTCAATGGCAAGAAGCAGTACCTCAACGAAAGCCTACAGGAGCTCTACAAGCGCATGGGCAAGCGTGAGCAGATAGACCGTGCCAACAAGGAGATAGCCATGCTGGAGGAGAAGCGCAAGGCCAATGCCCAACAGCTTGCCGACTTGGAGAAGTGGGAGTTTACGGCCATGCAATTTCAGAAGGATAAGGATGCCGAGCTGTTGAAGCGTATCAACTCCCTCTTCACCTACGTTTCCTTCTCCTTCGTGGATGAACAACTGAACGGTGGCGAGAAGCTGACGTGTGTATGCACCGTGAACGGCAAGCCCTACCCCGATGTGAACAATGCCGGGAAGGTGAATGCCGGGCTTGACATCATCAACGCTATCTGCAAGGCCAAGGGTATCACAGCTCCCGTCTTCTTCGACAATGCCGAGAGCGTGAATCAGCTCATTCCGAGCGAGAGCCAAATCATCCGGCTTGTGGTGACTAAGGACAAACAACTCACTATCAAATAACTCAAACCAATTAAACCAATTAGTATGACACAAAAGGAATATGATGCTCAGATGATGGAAATCAACGAGCAACAGGCGAAGGCCACATTACCCGTGAAACGGGAAATCGGTGCAATCAACTCCAAGATGTTGGAGATACGCCATCAGATGGACGAAATGAGGGCGCAACTATCCAAGTTGAGCATGGAGAAGCACTCTTTGGAGGTACGATTGAAGGAAATCAATGCTGACTACCACGAACGGAAACACTGGCTTGTGCTGGAGGCTCCGGCCAAACAGAAATGCCCATTGATGTGACCAATGTATAACCCTAATGCAATTGAGTATGATGACACAACAACAGACAACAGCAGTACAGGCAACGGCTGCAAAGGCCGGCACACAGGTAGCCAGTCAGCAGAAGCCTATTGACATTCTGAAATCCATGCTGTCAGCAGACAGCGTGAAGCAGCAGTTCAACAACGCATTGGGCAAGCACGCCAACAAGTTCATTGCCTCCGTGATTGACCTCTACAACACCGACAGCGGCCTACGCCAGTGCCAACCCAAGCAGGTGATATGCGAAGCCCTCAAAGCGGCTGTGCTCAACCTGCCCATCAACAAGTCTATGGGATTCGCCTACGTGATTGCCTACAACAACTCCAAGAAGGACGAGCATGGCAATTGGATGAAGGTGATGGAGCCAACCTTCCAAATCGGCTACAAGGGCTATATCCAACTGGCTCTGCGCACTGGCCAGTACCGCACCATCAACGCTGATGTAGTGTATGAGGGAGAGCTCCGTACCGTGAACAAGCTGACCGGGGAAATCTCCTTCGATGGGGAGAAGAAGAGTGACAAGATTATCGGCTACTTCTGCTATATCGAGCTGTTGAACGGATTCAGCAAGACGCTCTACATGACGGTGGAGCAGATGGCCAAGCACGCCAAGCGATTCTCCAAGAGCATTGCCAACAAGCGTGACGTGACCGCTGAAACGCTGATGGTTCTTGCATCCATGCCTCTGAACGTGGATAGCAAGGAAGTAGGATGGACGGGCAACTTTCATGGCATGGCATTGAAGACCGTTATCCGCAATTTACTAAGTAAATACGGCTATCTCTCCGTGGAAATGCAAACCGCCATTGACAACGACATCGAGGGCGACAGCGAGACACAGAGAGAGGGCAATAAGGCTGACTTCGCCAACAAGCAGGTGATAGATGCCGAGGATGCCAGCTATGTGGAGCTGAATAGTAACGGTGCAAGCCCTGCCAAGGCAGAGCAGGAACCAAGTGAGGATGATACTCCGTATTGATCTATGGTAGTAAGAGTATTGGGGTCAAGCAGCAGCGGCAATTGCTATATCTTGGATGATGGCAACGAGGCTCTGATTATCGAGGCTGGCATACGCTTCGCTGAGGTGAAGAAGGCTCTGCGCTTCAACCTGCGCAAGGTCGCTGGCTGTTTAATTACCCACCAACACAATGACCATGCCAAGTATATGAGGGACATGGTGATGAACGGTATCACGACCTTGGCATTGCCGGAGGTGTGGCTGGCTAAGGAGGTTGCACCTATGGTATCTGTCAACCCCGGTACTGGCTACAAGCTGGGACGCTTCAAGGTGCTGCCATTCCGTGCCTGCCATGATGTGCCCTGTGTGGGGTATCTGATTGAGCATACCAAGTGCGGCAAAATCCTCTTCCTTACGGACAGCTATATGTGTGAGTACACCTTCAAAGGGCTCAATCATATCATGGTGGAGTGCAACTATAGCGATGTGGACTTGATGATGGCCATTGAAGCCGGACGGACGCTGCCAGCACAGAGGGAGAGGCTGATGACCTCACACATGGAGCTGGGAACCTGCCTGGAGCTGTTGGAGGCCAATGACCTCAGTGAGGTATCGGAAATCATGCTCTTGCACCTCTCCAACGACAACAGCAATGAGCAGCGTTTCAAGGAGGCCGTGGAAGCTGCCACTGGCATACGGACATACATAGCCAATCCCGGATTGGTGGTTGACATTGACAAGTATTGACACCTATGGCAAAGCTCAACGTGGAAAAGCGCAACGGATTGTTTGACCTCCGTCCCCTGTATGACTGGTTCCGGCAAGTGACGGACGGGATATACAGGATTGAGGTGAAGAAGGTACGGAAGCCGAGGAGCAATGACCAAAACGGCTGGTTGTGGGGCTGCATTTACCCCATGTTGCTGGACGGGTTGCTGGATGCCGGATGGGAGTTCACTTCTATCGAGCAGGTACATGAGTTCTTCAAGGCTCAAATGACTGCCGATAGAGTGGTGAACAAGGAAACGGGTGAGATAGTCACCTTCCCAAGTTCCACTGCCCTCATGGACACCGTGACCTTCTCAGCCTATTGCGAGAAACTACGTGAGTATGCCAAGGAGTTTCTAAACATGGATATTCCCGACCCTGACAAGTATTGGAGGATGAATGAAAAAGATACCCAACTATGTGGTCAGCGAGCTGATAAGGCTGATACCCGTGCTGATAGCGGCCATTCCTCCAGGTAGTGGCCTGCGGATAGAAAACACCAAGAGATTACTCAACAATCTGATAAAGAAACTAAAAACATTGAAAGATGAAGACAATTGAATTGAAGGAAGAACAAGTAAGGGCAGCATTCAAGAAAGCCCAATCTGACGAAGTGAAGGAAACGCTGACAGCGTTATTCCCGGATATTGCTGAGGAACTTACCCAGAAGAAGCCAACGCTGGACGATTACACGTCCATCACAAGCTATGAGGATGCTTGTGAAGCCCTTGGCCATGCCCCGGTTTACTTTGATACGCTCTGGCCGAACCTTCCTAATCATATTGTTGCTCTTATGAAGCTGGAAACTATCTCCCGTGCATTGTGGGGGAAGAACTGGCAACCTAAGCCGGATGCAGAAGGTAGCAAGATATTCTATTGGCCTTGGTTTGCCTTATGGACGAAAGGTGAGATTGACGGCATGGCCGCAGATAAGAAGGTGGCTCTTTTGTCCGCTTATGCGTGTTTTGGGGCGCGTGCCGGGTTCGGTTGTCTGGGTGCGCCTAATCGCTCCTCGGGTGCGCATGCGTACCTTGGGTTCCGCTTGTGCCAAGAAACGAAAGAGCAAGCACTTTACTTCGGTGGACGTAACTTCGTAAAGCTGTGGGCAGAATACCTGCAATTTAACTTCGCAACGGGTGACTTCATCATTGATGAATAGATGTAGTCGCATTCCATGTGAGTGCGTGGATTGAAACTACAGGAACGAAAAAACAAAATAGTTATCAACTTAAAAAAAGAAGCGTATGAAAGAAATCATGCTTGCTGACACCCCGATTGAACAACGGGGAGCTATCATAAAGGATAGTTGTGACCAAATCGTTGAGCGAAGCTACACACGCAAGTTCGGCTCAGAAGAGACCAACGAGCGTAGGGCAGAGCTGGCGGAGGTGGCTATCCAAGTGAATGACTTGGAGGAGGAACTGGCCTCTATCCGGGCAGAGTACAAGGCCAAACTCAAACCCCTGTGCGAACGTATTGCCTCCATCCGTAACGAGCTCAAAGCAGGTGGCGAATGGGTCAAGGGTGAATGCTACAAGTTCGTGGATGAGGATGAGGGTAAGGTTGGCATCTACTCTCCGGAAGGCTACCTGCTGGAACAGCGTCCCATGACACCCGAAGAGCGGCAACGGAACGTGTTCCGTGCCCTGCGCAGAACCGGAACCAACGGATAATCATACCAATATTAACCAACTTAATTTTTTGATTTATGGAAAAAGAAGAAAAGACATTGTGCATCAACATTGAGCACTACAACGGTGAAAAACCCATCGAAGTTATCCAACGAGTAGGCGAAGCCCCGAAAGCGGTTGAGCAACTCCCCACCAAGGAGCCTGTGAGCATTTCAACGGCTGGAGTTATCTCCACTCCGTATGACTGGCTGGACAAGCGCACAGAGACCTTTGACCACAAGAAGGCCAACGTGAAGGTCAACCGTGAGGACATGACCATCACCCTCACCATCAATGAGGATGACGCCTACCGGAAGAGCACATTCACGGGTAAGGTTGAGTTCACTGACATATACAAGCAGAGCAGGATCAACAATACCCGTGAGGGATGGGAGCCTGCCAAGCTGGGGCAGTTCCTGCGTCTGAACCGTGGCCTGTTTGCCGACAAGGAGGAGTGCATGAAGCTGGTGAGCCTGTTGAAGAACTTCACGGCCAGGTGCAAGGCAGAGATTCAGAAGCAGCGTGACCCGTCCGGGGCTATGGCTGATGTGTACCGACAGGAGGTAGAGAGCAACCTGCCCAAGTCCTTCACCCTGCGTATGTCCATCTTCAAGGGGACTGCAAAGCAGAACATTGAGGTTGAGTTTGACCACTACATCACGGATGGCAGTGTAATGCTCCAGCTCGTATCTCCGGGAGCCAACGAATTGACTGAGGAGTACCGTGATTGTTGCATGGACGAAGTGCTGGAAAAGATTAGCACTCTCGCCCCGGACATTGCCATCATGGAAATCTGATAACAGAGTTACTAACGAGGAGGGGAGAAATCCCTTCCTCTTCAAAAAACATCGTTATGAGTACAGATAACAGGTCTTTTATATTCAACCTTGATTGGATGGAGGTCTTGAAGGATTATCCGAAGGAGGTCAGATACGAGGTGCTGGATGCCATTATCGGTTATGCGCAATCGGGAGAAGTACATGGATTGAGCCCCATTGCTGGAATAGCCTTCATGTTCATCATGCGTGAAATGGATTTTAATAAAAATCATATCCATCCTTGTGGGAAAAGACATTGGAACTGGAAAGGAGGTGTATCGGACAGAAATCATAGCATTAGAGAATCTTCTGTGTATAAGAAGTGGAGAAAGGCAGTTTTTGAAAGAGACGGATATAGATGTCAGTGTTGCGGCAAGCGTGGAGGAAAACTTAACGCACACCACATTAAACCATTCTCATTATTCCCGGAAAGTCGTTTTGATATTGAAAATGGAATAACTCTCTGCAAGAAATGCCATATAGAATTACACAAAACAGAACGATTATGGGTAAAGAAAGTTTTTTGATATATAAATCCTTTTATAAGCCAATATCAAAACTATCTGACAAGCAATTGGGCAGATTGTTTAGGGCTATCTTCAAGTATCAGCTTGACGGGGAGGTTGAGGTAGAGGAGGACATTGAAATGGCATTTGAGTTCTTCAAGGCACGATTTGAACTTGACGAAGACAAATATCAAGGCATTGTCGAGAGAAACCGCAACAACGGACGCAATGCGGCTACGAAGAGGGAAGCAGCTAAGAACAATAAGCCAGTCGCACCCAATGGGTCAAACGATACCCAAGAACCCCAGTCGCACCCAGTGGGTGCCAGTGGGTGCCAGTCGGAGCCAGTCGCACCCAATGGACGCCTATATGATAGTGATAGTGATAATGATAATGATGTTATAAAAGAAAATAGTAAAAAGAAAACCGCCAAGCGGTTTTCACCCCCAACCGTTGAAGAAGTCCAGGCATACGTTGAAGAGAAGGGCTACAGCGTAGATGCCGAAAGGTTTGTGAACTTCTATTCGGCTAAGGGGTGGATGATTGGCAAAAACAAGATGCAGAATTGGAAATCAGCCGTGGCAACATGGCAGAAAGGAGAAAACGAAAATGGAAATCAACGGAAACAGACTGACGGAGGATATGGCTTTAGAGATTATCCGCCAATTTCAAGACCAACGGGCAAAACTGACGATGGAGCAGGCAGTGACGCAGCTCAACAACCATCGCAGGACTATTCTGAGAGGTTTTAAGTACGACCTGACAGACGATGAGCAATACGATTTGCACGCTAAGTTGATCAAAGGCATTGCCGACAGCTACATGCTGCGTGAGTACGGTGAGTTTGTGGTGGATGAGCACAACCGCAATGTGCTGAGGTTCCTCACCTACTACTTCAACGGGTGCAAGCTGGCAGAGGGTGTCTTCCCGGGCGAGCGGTACAAGCTGCACAAGAACATCCTGCTGATAGGCGAGCCGGGGACAGGCAAGACCTTGCTCATGCAAGTGTTCGCTGACTATCTCCGCATGACCCGTAACGACAATGCCTTTGCGAACATATCGGCCACCCAGCTTATGAACTACTACAAGCTGAACGGCCATATAGACAAATTCACGTACAACGAGGCGGCGGCAAAGGATTCGTTTGACGGGACACCCGTAAACGTCTGCCTCAATGACCTTGGGCTGATGACCGAGAAGGTCAAGAGCTTCGGCACCGAGCTGACGAAGGTCACAGACGAATTTCTGTTCGCCAGATACGAGATTTACCAGCAGCAGGGTAAGAGGTATCACATCACGAGCAATCTGTCCGTGAGGGAGCTAAAAACACGGTTTGAGGGCAGGTTGGTTGACCGCTTCAAGTCCTTCAATGTGATAGAGCTTCGGGGAGGCAGCCGGAGGAAGTGAGTTGACCAAGTAAACGGGTATATGACATGGAGAAAAAGAAAGTGATTGTTTCGCTCTGTAGGGTATTTCCGAAAGGGCACAGGAAGGCCGGGGAAGCAACGGACTTCGAGGCCAAGGTGAAGGATGGCCGGAAGATACACACCATCCGCTACAACGGGAATGACGTGTGGGCAAAGCGGTTCAAGGACATAAGCGAGGGCAGGAAATATCTCTCCTTGCGCCAGTGGACGGGCAGACCGTACAATTCGGAGCAGAGGGAGATTGCCAAGGTGGAGAAGATAGGGCTGCAGAAGGTGACAATGACCTACAACTCCGGGGATTCCATTCCGCAGGTGTGGATTGACGGTAAGGCGCAGGACATTGAGACCGTGGCCAAGAATGACGGAATGACCGTGGAAGAGTTCGTTGACTGGTTCATTGGAAGCAGAAAAGAGAACTACTTCGAGGGTGTTGTGATTCAATTCACCGACTTCAAGTATTGAGCTATGCGTGGCAACGAGCGACTGAAAGAGCAGTTAGGCGGTTATCTCTGCTTGTTTTGCCCACTCAACGATGAGAATATCAACGATGGTGTCTGTGACGGAAGGGGTTGCGATTCTGCTATATATGACTTCATGGAAGAGAATGAATCCTACTTCTACGACTATGACAACGATGATTTGTGTAACAGGAATGACCTTCTGAGGTTAATCGAAACAGGACACGTAAAATGACGGAAGAGACAAACAAAACCAAGAATACCGATTTGTTCCTCATAGACCCAAGGAACATAGTTGTGGTGGACGGATTCAATGTCCGCAGGGACTTTGATTTGGATGAGTTGAAGGAGCAAATCAAGGAGAAAGGAGTGCTCAATCCCATAACGGTGATAGCATTCCGGGATGAGAACGGGAACGAGAAGTACAAGCTGGTGGATGGAGAGCGCAGATACAGGGCTACCATGTTAGCCATTGAAGAGGGTGCTGACATTCCGTATGTTAAGGCGATGAAAGCCCGTCAGGATTTGTCAACAGAAGAGTTGTATATCCAGCAGATGATGCGCAACGAGGGCAAGCGGTTCACTGAGTACGAATGTGCGCTGATGTTCCGTAGGTTTAAGGAGGAGTTCGGCTACAGCCAAGTGGAGATAGCCGGGAAATTTAAGAAGAGCCCTGCCTATGTGTGCAAGTGTCTCTCTCTGCTTGACCTCCCTCCCTACCTACAGGAGAAGGTGATGAGGGGAGAAATGAGTGCGAAGGCGGCAAAGGAGATAACGGCCAACTACGGGAGCGAAGGAGAGCAGGTGAAGGCTGCAAAGAGCGCACTGGAGGCCGGGCAGGGCAAGGCGACCGCCAAGGAGGTGCTGGGCTCCCTCAGAGAATCCAAGGAGGCCAAGGCCATTGCGGAAGCGTTGCGCAAGGTATGGGCTTACATGGATGGCAAGAACATCGTGGACGTGGACAAGGTGGCAAGATTGCTGGATAAGCACGGGAGCCTTGCAAAGGCCATGCGTGAGTACAAGAAGGAGGCTGACAATGGGTAAAACGAGAAAGTATCATAAAAGACGTGAAAGATGAACAGACAGCAATATATGGCAAGCATTGGGACACTCCCTCCCATTCTGAGGGAGAAGCAGGAGGAAATTGACACCAAGCGGATGCAAACGGAGCTGACGCACGAAGAACAGGTGAGGATGGCCTTCTACCCGTGTGTGATTGCCCATATCATTTGGAAGTATGTTGAAGAGGTGCTATCGGAGGCTGCGGCCCAAAAAGTGTCTCTCCTGCTCCCGATAAGCAGATCCGTCAAGAAGCTGCGTAAGGAGTACGAGCATAGCCTGCTGGATGATCTGGACTACAGGCATCGCAAGACCATCGAGACACAGACGGACAAATTCATGATGGAGTACGGACGTGACTTTGCACTGCTGTACTTCTCAGTCAACGGAGAGTTCAAAAAAAAGCTCCCAAACTATCCATACGACACCATGAGAAGCAAGGCTATCATTGCCATGCTCTTCATTGACCTGCTGGACGAGCACAACAGGAGGATGGACAAGATGTTGTATGAGCGCATTGGAGAGAACAGGCAGAGCATCCGCATTCCCATGATGGCGAAGTTGCACCAATACATGGAGGCAATTGCCGGGGATGCCGGGAAGTTTGACTTCGCCAATGAGCACGTGAGAAATGGTATCAAGGTAATGTACAACCGCCTTTTACAGGCAGAATATGATTTGATATGAAAACGGTAAAGAAGAAAATTGCAAAAAAGCCATGCCAAAAACAAGATTCTAACGCCAACAGTATAGGCGTGGAGCAGGCAGTTATGAATCAGAGAAAGCGGGAGAGATGGTTATATCCATTGCGTATCAACAGCCATATCACATTGCTTGTCCCCAAGCGCAAGTGTAACGAGAAGTATGCGAAGTGGTACAGGGAAAACAGATTGGAACATGGAGAAAGAGAATGAATCACAGGTAGCCCGTAAGAACGACCGCAAGGACGGGAAACTGATGTGGGAGCTGTTGCCCCTACAGGATGTCGAGGATGTTGTGAGGGTATTCACTGCCGGAGCGCAGAAGTATGGTGTTGACCATTGGCAGAAGCTCCCCAACGGCTACCAACGCTACAAGGCGGCCATGTTCCGTCACCTGTTGGAGTTTGAGAAGGGCAATTGGACGGATGAAGAAACCGGGTGCATCCATCTTGCGCAGGTGGTATGGAATGCCATTGCACTACTACACATCGAAAAAGAGAAACGTAATAATCAACATTAAATTTCAATTGTATGGAAAAAGAAGTATTTAACGGAGTGTTGGATGAAGACAACAACAGGCAAGAGTATCGAATGAGTGAAGAGGCCAAGAACCAAGTAATAGCCCAAGCCAACAAGAGCATGAGAGGGCAAATCGAATGGTCTGAATACTTTAGGAAGAAGGCCAACAGAATGAACAAGGAGTTCAAAGAGGAGCTGCAAGAATCGGCAGACAACAGCTATGTGGATGCAGACGCATACGGTGCGTATAGGGAAGGAACATTCCTACATTCTGCCTGTGTGGTGAAGGTAGCCCGTGATGAAGACAATGGACTTTGGGTGCTACAGATTCTATCCGAGCAGCCAATCACGTTGCCCATCATCAAGCAGATACGGTACAAGTTCCTGCCCAACGACATCATGGTAACTATGATGCTGCCTCCCCGTGAAATGGTCAACAAGAGAAGTGTGATGCTCTACGAAATGCCAGCCAATCAGACAGAGGAGGAATAGCCATGCTCTACATAGGAATTGATACAGGAGTGAATACAGGAGTGGCCGTGTGGGACAACAGGAAGCGTTCCTTTGTCCTGGTGAAGACCATGAAGATACATGAGGCCATAGAACTGGTGAGGGAAGCCGCAGAGCGTTACAAGCATGGCAATGCCGAGCGGTTGGTTGTCCGGGTGGAAGACCCAAGGCAAAGGACATGGTACGGAACCGAGCGCATGAGCCGGGAGGAGGAGCGGAAAAAGCTCCAAGGAGTAGGCTCCGTGAAGCGTGACGCAACCATTTGGGAGGACTTCTTGCAAGATTTGGGGGTGGGCTACGAAATGGTTGCCCCCAAACGCAACAAGACCAAGCTGACACGAGAGCAGTTCAAACGGATTACGGGCTGGATGCCAGCTACCAACGAGCATAATAGGGATGCTGCGATGCTTGTGTTCGGATTATGATTATTTTGCATGATAATGTGTCTTATAAACACATTTATTGGTATATTTGCAAATACAGAATGGTTGGATATGTTTTCAATAGGTATTAGTATCAGTATATTGGCAGTTGTGGCCTTGGTGCTATTGGCACGTGGCAAGAGAGTAGGCAGATTCCTATACAGGATGATGCCCAAGAGGTACATGGGTAATGGGACACGGATTTTCATATACATTGATGGCTGTTACAACAGGTGCGCCACTATAACAGGGATAACAGGTGACGACATCATCATATATGGCCGTGTCTCCGTTCCCGTGGACTTCCGGGGCAAGTTCTACACGACCGCATACGACAAGATGGACGGCAGCAGGTTTACATGCGTGATGTGCCGCCGACATTACAGGCTGGTGCGCATCGCCGAATTTCTGCGCAAATGGTATGGATGGCCGGATGAAGACGGACAGTTGCCCGTGGATGAGTTCAACGTAAGTGAGGAGGGCGGCGAAGATGAGGAGCAGTGAGACCCAATGGATGGATCCGAAGATGCTGAGCCTGCTGGCCACCAATCCGAGGAAGATAACGAAGG
Source organism: uncultured Bacteroides sp. (assembly GCA_945833835.1). GTDB lineage: Bacteria > Bacteroidota > Bacteroidia > Bacteroidales > Bacteroidaceae > Phocaeicola. The sequence goes on along the minus strand of CAMAFR010000011.1, from coordinate 12,907 downwards.
CAGACTTAGACCGGCTTGTTGACAGCATCCGTATCAACGGCTTTTGGCCGCACAGACCAATGGCGGTGACGGAGAAGGACGGAAAGCTGGTGGTGCTGGGAGGCAACCAGAGGTTGAAGGCTGCAAAGAAGCTGGGTCTTGAAGAAGTCCCGGTTGTCGTTTATTCCGAGCTCACTCCCGAAGAGGAGGCAGACATCATCATCCGTGACAACATCAACAACGGGGATTGGGATTTCGACACCCTCCGCTTGGATGATGCTTTTGCCGACTACGACTTTGACTTTGCCGGACTGACCATACCCGACCTTGGGGAAGATGATAAGCAGGAAGAGGAGGAAGGCGGTGATAAGGAGGATGAAGATACCTCCTCCGTGGATGAAAAGCCGTTCCGTGAAAAGCTGAAAGATGTGCTCTATGATAGCGACAATGACTTTGAGATACCTAACCTCCTGCTGGATATGCAAGCCGGGAAGCTGGAGCTGCCCTTTGTCCCTTGGGGAGCGGAGAGCAGGCTTCGCAAGGATGCGGCAACGTATCACTTCTATGTGGATGATTACCGCTTTGAAGCCTTGTGGAAAGACCCTATCAAACTGCTTACAAGCGGATGCAAGGCTATTGTGGAGCCCAATTGTAGCTGTCACGACCAAACGCCTATAGCGTGGGGCATCCAGCTCATCTACAAGAAGCGTTGGCTCTCCCGGTATCTACAGGAGTGCGGTGTGAAGGTCTTCGCTGACCTCAACGTGGCTCACAAGTTCATCGAGTATAACAAGATGGGAATACCCCAAGGATATAACGCTTTCTTTACCCGTGGGCTGGACGGATGGATGGAAAGCCTAAAGTCTGACCTACAGGTAGCCCAAGAGATAAGCGGCCTTGAAAAGCCTAACCTCATCGTGTATGGAGGTGGCAAGGAAATAAAGAGGTTCTGCCAAGAGAAGGGCTTGCTGTATGTCAGTGATTTCATTAACGCTAAAAAGAAATAACATGGGAAGAACATCAAGCGGAAACAGGGGAGGCTTGCAACCCGGAGATAGTGACTATAAGGGTTCCATCAAGAATGTGGAATCGTTGGTGAAGATGAAGGATGCTGCAATGTACAAGGCAACAAAGGAGGCCATTTCACGCTATCATGCCGTGCTTGGCGTGAGGGAAAGGAACGTGAAGCTGGCAACGCTCTCTGCCGGAACATTGGGCGTACAAGTGTCTTCCGGTGGAAAATCAGAGGGCATCTACCTCAATAAAAAGTATTTCAACCAAGGAGCCAAGGCAGTGAAGGCACAGACGAACAGGGGCTATACATCGGGCTGGCATACCAAGACTAACAAGCCACTGGCGCACACCGTCACGCATGAGCTGGCGCACGCTACATGGAACTCCTCTCTTAGTGGAGCCAATCAAAAGGCGGCTGGCAAAGAGATACAGGCACTCTACAAGAAGTGGGTTGCCGATAAGAAAAAGACTGGCTATGGTAAGTATGCTCATACGAATGTGGACGAGTTTTGGGCAGAGACCGTGACCAAGACCGTACATGGTAAGAGTGACAAATACACCAACAGGGTGAAGGAGATTTGCAAGAAATACAAGTTATAACTATTTTTGTACCAAAATCAAACTAAAAAACTGAATGCAACATGAAGAAGATTGAATTATCGGCTGACGAGATTAAGGTAATCAAGCAGCAGCTCAACGGAGAAATTGAGGTGTGGAACGCTACTGACGAACAACAGAAACACCTCACAAGTGTAATCGACAAGGCAGAAGCTCTCTTGGATGAGCTGAATGCCTACGATGAACTGGAAGGTGATATGATTCTGTGGCTTTGGAACAAGTACAAAGACCAAGAAGGAATCACGGAATAATTTACTGAGTGAAGGAATCAGACAGCCGGAAGGATTGTCTGATTTTCCTTTGCTTTTAATATGTGTTTGATAGACACACAAAACAATAAGGAAACAATAAGATGGTTTTTCCAAAGGGGCATAAATTCGGTAACAGGTTCACAAGCGAGAATCAACCTGCCAATGCTGGCCGGAAGCCATCGGTGTATAAGTACATCAAGGATATTACGGGGAAGAAGGTAGCCCCGGAAATGAGTAAGGAAGATTACTTCAAGGTGATCCGGTTCTTGATGGAGAGCACCCCTGAAACGCTGGAGGGATTGGCCAAGGGTACAGATGGCAAGCCGAACAAAAAGACCCCCATTTGGGTGCTCAATGTTATCAGTGCAATCAATTCTGATGTCCGATATGGCCGGACTTCTACGGTTGAGCTCCTGTTTGACCGGGTGTTTGGCAAGGCGACACAGCCCATCGAGAGCGAAGTGAGTGCACAAGTCACTAACCTTGGCATGGACTTTTCGGCTCTGACCACTGAGGAGCTGATTCAGTACAATGCCCTTCTTGACAAACTCAATGGCAAGAAATAGGGAAGTGGACGTGTCAATGTCGCTTGCAGTCAAGATGGAGCTGTTCAAGCGAGGTTGCTTCGACTTCATTACCGTTATGGACGGGATGAAGCATGAGAAGCAGGAGGAGGCTCTACGTATTCTCTGTGATGAGGAGCACGTGGAGCTTCTTTATGGAGGTGCGGCTGGAGGAGCCAAGTCTTGGACGGGTGCGGCGTGGCTCCTCTTCATGTGCCTCTGTTTTCCGGGGACTAAATGGTTCATTGGACGTGCCGAGCTGAAACGCATTACCCAATCAACGCTAATCACCTTCTACAAGGTTTGCTCCCGGTATGGTGTCGGTGATGAGCTCTACCACTACAATGGTCAGTACAACTACATTGAGTTCTTCAACGTCTCCCGTATCGACCTGCTGGATTTGCAATACAAACCGGGCGACCCTCTCTATGAGCGTTACGGCTCCATCGAATATACAGGTGGGTGGATTGAAGAAGGCGGTGAAGTCAACTTCGGTGCTTATGACACCCTAAAGACCCGTATAGGCCGACACCTCAACAGGGAGCTTGGGGTAAGGCGCAAGCTGTTTATCACCTGTAACCCCAAGAAGAATTGGATGTATGACACCTTCTATAAGCCATCCATGAAGGGAGAGCTGAACCCGTGGCAATACTATCTGTCTTGCTTGGTACAGGAGAATCCCTTCATTGACCCGGACTATATTGAAGGGTTGAAGACCACCAAGGATAAGGTGAAGTTTGAACGCCTCTTCAAGGGAAATTGGGAGTACGATGATAACCCCAATGCGCTATGCTCCCATGATGCTATCATGCAGATATTCGGCAATACCATTTCCAAACGGACGGGTGTTCACTATATCACTGGCGATATTGCCCGTTTCGGTGCTGACTATGCCCGAATTGCCGTGTGGGACGGTTGGCATATCATTGACCTCAAATGTATGTCCGTATCGAGGACTACGGACATTCAGCTATGGATTAACACGAGGCAGAGGCAGTACAGAATACCGAGGTACAGGTGCATCGTGGATGAGGACGGTGTGGGCGGTGGCGTGGTTGACAACTGCGACATCGAGGGATTTGTCAACAACTCTACACCGTTCAACGGGGAGAACTATCAGAACCTACAGACCCAATGCGGCTACAAGCTGGCCGACCACATCAACGATGGGGACGTTGGCATTGATGAGGATTTGGTCAGTGAATCGGATAAGGAGGAAATTGCCCGTGAACTGGAGCAGCTACAGACATGGAAGGCTGATTCGGACGGTAAACTGAAACTCAAACCAAAGGAGGAAATAAAGAACGACATCGGTTGCTCTCCCGACTGGAGGGATATGCTCCTGATGCGTGCGTGGTTTGATTACAATGAGTACGACATACCCGAAGATATTGAGCGGAGGTTAGGTCTTAACGATTAAATTTTAATTCTATGGGATTATTTGAAACTATCAAGAATGAAGTGAAGGCGGCTGTAGGCTACCAACAGAGCTTTGGCGAGCTGCTGGATTCGGGCGATGTTGCCCGTGCTATCTCCATGATGCGTGACCGTTCCGGGGAAGCAGCTCAATCCTTACTGGAGTATGAGATTTCATCCCACAAGGTGATGGAGAGGAAGGACAAGGCAGTGTATGACAAGAAGGGGAACTTCCTTCGGTGGAGCAAGAGGTGGAAGATACCCATCCCCTACCCGGCCTACATCAATGAGATAGCCTTGGTGTTCCTGTATGGCCGACCCGTCAAGTGGTTGCAGCTGTCCGACAACACCGATGATGCTTTCTCCTACTATGAGCGTCTGATGGACAGGGTGCGCTTCTCTGCCAAGGTGCGTGAGTGCAAGCGTATGGCCGGAATTGAAGGAATCTCTGCCATCCTCTATCATGTGTACAGGAACAGCGAGGGCAAACCCGACCTGCTTCTCAACGTGCTATCCAAGCGCAACAAGGATGATATTTACACGATGAAAGACCAGTACGGCAGACTGACCGCTTTTGCATGGGGCTACTATCTGACCGAGACAGGGAACAACACCATCCTTCATGTGGACGTGTACACCAAGGAGTATGTCTATGAGTGCAAGCGTGGGCGGTTCGGCTGGGAGGTCAACAAGCGTGTGAACGAGATTGGCAAGATACCTGTGCTCATATTTGAACAGAACCCGGAGCACAAGGACGTGCAACCGATGATTGAGCGTGTGGAATCCATGGAATCAACGGACGCTGACGTGAACGACAAGTTCGCCAACCCTGCTATGGTGGCCACGTCCGAAATCATCAACAGCCTGCCCAAGCAGGAGGAGGAAGCCAAGCTCTACATCTTGAAGGGTGGCGGCAAGATTGACTACCTCACTTGGAACGAGGCCAGCGAGAGCAAGAAGAACGAGTATGAGCGTCTTGATGCGCATATACTGAGTAAATCCTTCACCCCTAAGATTGACTTCGACAACATGAAGAGCCTTGGGAACCTATCTGCCAAGGCCATACGCAAGGTGATGCTCTTGGCCGTTATCAAGGCCGAGAGGCACAAGGAGAAGCATGATGAGTACATGAACCGCCATGCCTCCCTCATGTGTGCCATCATGGGCATCCTGGATTATCCGCACAAGGCCATGTATGATGCGCTGGAGCTGGGGCACAAGTTCCAGGAGCCCTTTGGCGATGATGTGAGCGAAATGCTGGCTGACCTCTCCAAGCAGTACAATGACGGTGCGCTGAGCCGTGAGACCTACTTGGAGCTGTCCTACTTGGTGAAGGATTCCAAAGCCGAAATGGAGCGGTTGAAGGCCGAGGAGGAGCTACGGATGGAGCAGCAGAAGGAGCTGAACAGGATGGACGTATTCGGGCAGGCAGAGTGACATGAGAGTAGAAACAAGATTCAATCCGGGTGACTGTGTTTGGACGGTATGTGACAACAGGGCTCACCAGTTCCGTGTTGCCAAGGTGGAGGTTACTGCAAGGTATGACAACGGCAGAACCTACGTCACCTATATCGAGGAGCGCAACATTCTCACCCGTAACAACCCGGTCAGCATCCGGCACGATGGAGGCAATTGCTTCGCTTCTAAGACCGAGCTGATTGCAAAGATGATGGAGGAATAGGTATGGCAGAGAAAGTGCTGAAATCGCCAAGCAATTACCATTGTCGGGATTGTAGGCATTCCACCGATTACCACGAAAAGAACGACAATGGGGAGTTCTTCATGTGCAAGTGCAAGTATCATCCATTCTCAAAGCTCCTCAACAGGGATTGTTGTGAGCATTTTGAGTTGAAGCGATAAGGCGGATCATGGCAAAGTATGTTGACTATAAGAAGATGGAGCAGCAGCTTCTCCAGCGGACGGAAGGTTATGCCGCAAATGTCCGTGCCATCTATGAGCGGTATTTCACGGAGATTATTAACTTGGTGAAGGGAACGGAGCTGGAGGACGGGGTTCCATTCTCCTTCTCTGAGTATGGTTATGGAGAGGAGGTGAACGGCATCCTACGGAAGATGTACAGCCGGGTCTATCAAGTTATCCGAGGGGGCGTGGAAAAGGAATGGCTGACAGCCAACGAAAACAACGATGAGTTGGTGAAGGCCGTGTTTGGCGAGAGCTCCATCAAGGACAACCACTTTGCCCGTTTCTTCAAGCGCAACAAGGAGGCTATGGATGCTTTCTTCGCACGGAAAAACAGCGACCACGGGCTGAACCTCTCTCAGAAGGTGTGGAACTACACCGGACAGTTCAAGAAGGAGCTGGAGAACACCTTGGATTTGGCCATCGGGGAAGGGACGGGAGCCAACAGGATTGCAACGAAGGTGAAGCAGTACCTAAATGAGCCGGACAAGTGGTACAGGCGTTTCCGCTACAAGAAGGGCGAGGATGCTGACGGGAATCCTGTCTATGGTCTGAAATGGAAGCGTAGGGTGTGGGATGAGGACAGCGAGGGCTACAAGTGGGTGGATGATGATCCGGAGGACTACCATCCGGGAAGGGGCGTGTACCGTTCCTCTGCAAGGAATGCCCAACGCCTTGCAAGGACTGAAACCAACATGGCCTACAGGACAGCCGACTATGAGAGGTGGCAGCAGCTTGATTTTGTCGTAGGCATCGAAATCAAGCTATCCAACAACCACACTACCAGGGACAGCAAGGGGAACATCGTGCGCCTGTATGACGTGTGCGATGATCTGGCCGGAATCTACCCGAAGAAGTTCAAGTGGCGTGGCTGGCATCCACATTGCCGATGCTACCAAGTCCCCGTACTGGCCAAGGATGATGAAATGGACGAAATGCTGTATGCGATACTGGACGGGAAGAATCCGGCAGCGGTTCCATGTGAAGGCAAGGTGAGGAAGCTACCCTCACAATTCACCGAGTGGCTGGAGAGGAACGAGGATAGGATGAATGACGCAAGGGAAAGAGGAACGCTACCCTACTTCATCCGTGACAACGAGAGGGTGCTGAATCCACCGACTGCAAAGGAGATTGCCAAGATGCGGCATGAAGCCCGGACGCAGGAACAGGTGGATGCTATCAAGCGGTCTTGGTGGGAGAGGAAAGCAATATATCACTTCGGAAACAATGTGCTCAACATCATGGGCGGCATTGCTGATGTTGATACGCTGGCTCTGCAAGAGGCGTTGAAGCATCCCGACTTGGAGGCCATCAAGACAGAGGCGAACAAGCTGAAAGCAATCGGAAAGAAGATTTATTCGCTCTCCAACATTGAGAACCCGATGGAGGTAGCCAAGAAGTTCTCAATGGCTGATGCTGTCAGTGTTGATAAGGCGGTTGCTGATAAGCTGGATAGCTGGATGCACCTAAGCCTCGAAACGCAGCAGAAGAAGCTGGCGTTTGAGGCTTATGATTACTTGGGTGGTAATATGAACCATGTGCAAGAGAAATATCCAACATGGCAGGTGTCACAGCAGGCATATATCAAGAAACTAAAGGAAGTTGAGGATAAAATTGAATGGAATGCCATTGGCAAGGAAATGTCAGAGTTGGAATCCTACTCGACAAAGAGCAGCGTTTATAAGGCAGCATTATTAGAGTTGCAAAATGCTTACTGGATTGGTGATAAGGATAAGGCCAAGGTGCTCATTGAAACATTGAAGAAAAAGCGTGATGAACTGGAGAAACGAGCATTAAAGAGAGCCGAAAGTAAGGTTGGTGGATTGACAAGTAAAGAAATAAAGAATTTGCTGGCTAATTACAATACAAATACTCTTGAAGAAGTGGATGATTTGTTGAGACCAACGATTGAGCGTTTATGGCCTACGCTGACTGAAGAGGAACGGACTATAGTAACGAAATATACACAGACATACGCATATCTGAATGAGCCTCTAAGAAACATATATTATTGTGGAGGAAGAAGCAGAAGTGAGTATGAGCATGACTTGCCAATTTTGACCGATATATTGAATAGATGTGAGGCTCCTAAAAACATGGTTGTCAGAAGAGGAACAGCGGACTATAACATATCAGTATTAGGTAAGAAGTTGAGTGAGGTTGAAGCTGGTGATGTGTTTGTTGATGGGGCTTTCTTATCTACAGCAGCACATAGGACGAAGGGATTCTTCCACTATCCTTATAATATGGTGATAGTTATCCCGAAAGGCTCAAAAGGTGTGTTTGCCGAAGCATTTTCTCACTATACGGACGAATCAAAATTCAAATTTGAGAAAGATTCCATTGGCGAAAAATTGCTTTGGGATGGCAAATCAAAGGAGAATATAGGTCTTGAATTTGAATGGATTTCACAAAGAGGAAGTGAATTTAAGGTGATAAAAAGAACAGGCAATACCATATATCTTCAATTGATTTCACAATTGAAAGACCGGAAATGAGAGGGCTTATACAGCCCCCTCATTTGAATAAAAGGTATTGTAGAATTGCATAAACCCGTCTTTGGCATCCATGCGTGAATAGCATGACCTTGCATATCTATTAAACAGATACGCTTTGTATGTAACAGGTATGCCATCATACGGGTTAAAGCTGGATAGTCCGGCTTGAATGTAATCAGATAGTTGCTCTGCAAGTACATCGTTGCAGCCATTGGCACTATCTTTGACCCATAGCATTTCAATGCGCCAAAGCATAGATTTGTCACGGTCTTCAAATGGACAACTCTTTTCGCCTTTATAATAGCGGCAAAACTCGATAAGTGCTTTCTCTTTTTCATTCATAACCTTCTTGTTTGTAATTTTACATTCTTCCACTCATTGTAGAACTTCTTCCACTCTTCGGAAGTCACCATTCCTTCACTCCAGTGCTGTAAAAGGCGATATAGCGTAGCTTTTAAGCCTAACCAAACATCATCATCCTTTTCAAAGTCTATAAGCCCGGCTCTTCGGTACTCTTCCAAGATGATGGATGATTCATTGGAATACGTTTCGCTCTTTGCATCGGATATTGCACGTTCAACCCACTCATGTTCTGTAATCCACAAGTAGTAAGGAACTCCCTTTTTATAGGGATTCTCTTCTTCGCCTTTGTAGTATCGGCAGATGTTGATAAGCTCAGTACGTTCTAACTTCATAACTTTTCTCCTTTGTTACCTCTGTTTGTACTCTGAGTGATAAGCTCACCCTTGCGGATGATGGCCTTCCTTCCGATGTATTCACCATCCTTCATGTCTGCCCAAATCACTTCCTTGGAAACGCCCACTACCTCCTTTGGAAGGACTGACTGGATGGCGGCAACGCTCCCGAAGTAGTAATGCTTCTGATACCCTTGGGGAGGTTTCAGAAGCTCTACGTGAATAACCTTCCTGTTCTTCATTGCTTACTCAAATTCGTATTTTCATATCCTAACTTTTATGCTACAAATATACAGTGTTATATTGAAAACAAATGTTTGTGAATAAAATTATCATTCACCAAGTAAATTTCCGCTAATACCTGCCCCAAACAGGGCAAAATCACCCAAAGCAGGGTCTTCCGGGAACAATCCCCGGAAGTAGTCAGTAATCATCATGGCTGTTTTCATGTCGGCCTGTTTCCTGTCCGTAATGCCAAGTTCAAGCGCAACCTTATGGACGTGTGTATCGAGAGGAATAATGAGCTCTGTGGGGCTGATATGCTGCCACAAGCCCATATCTACCAACCCATCATTACGAACCATCCAACGGAGGAACATACAGAGTCTTTTACAGGCTGAACCCTTGCCGTAGTCGGCAATTCCGTAGATACCATGGAAGTATTCGGAGAGGGATTGAACAGGGTGTTTGTCCGGCTGGCTCATAACGTACTCCTCCATGGTCTCATAACTCATGTACAGCTCATGCAATCTCTTACCAAGGAGATACATATCGTGATGGGAGAGGAAGCGGTATATCTTGCCATGGTTGTTGAAGTGGCTTCGGTAATCCCTTGCCATAACCCAGCTATAGGGGTCGCCCATGAAGCTGGCATCAATCTCTCCGGCCTTCTCAATGATGGCCTTCCTGTTGCCGAAGGAGAGCCAAGCGGTAATGAATCCGCTTACCTCTGCCTTTCTACCATCGTACTTATGTGGGAACTGGATTGGGTCTGACTTGATGAAGTCGGGGTTGTTGTACTGGCCTGCCCATCCTCTGAGGATGACATCAAGCTCACACTGCTGTTGCTGTCTCATGTCTTTCTCTGTTTTGAATTTGCAGCCTTACCTTCTCCGGGTCAAATTCGTAGTTCGGGCACGTCCTTCTGTTGCCCATCACAAGGAGCACAGGGAACAATGCCCCATGCTTACACATTTGTCCGTACTCGTTGGATGCTGATTTGCACTGGTCGCAACGGTACATATCTTGAACGCTACATATTGCCATAATCCTATAATTGAATTGTGCCGGGGAGTTATCCCCGGCTGCTATTACTTTGATTTCTTCCTGTATGCTGGCTTGGTGGTGGCTGGCTTGTTTTGCGTACCTATGAAGGTTTCGGCATTCTCCGTGTCCCTGTCATAAGCGAACTGGATTGTCTCTACCAAGTGAGGATAGCTTTCTTTTGCCATTTCGATAGCCAATTCAAGGGCTCCACGTACTTTGTCATGGACGCATGTATCAAGTATCACATAGATGTTGTAGTCAGTCATTTCCGGCCTCCTTTCTTCATGCAATAGGATTGGGCTTGTTGGCTTATCTCTCCTGCTGTTGCAATCCTGTTGCTCTGCAACCATCCTTCAATCTCTATCCGATTGAAATAGCACATCTTCCCCATAGGTTTGTAGTGGGGTATCTCCTGCCTCATAGTCAACTTATAGAGGTAGCTTTTTGAAATACCCATGTACTTTGCTGCCTCATCACTTGTCAGCACCTCTTTTGTAGTGAAAATCACCCTTTCCGCTAATTCCTCAGCTATTTTCTCGATTTCTGAAATTGCACACATATATTTTGATTTTTGTGAGAGGGTTGCCCCTCCCGGATTATTATAAAAGTGATACGATTAGGTCTTTATCTGCCTGCCAAAGGTTCTTCCCTGTCTCTATCATCTTGCGGATATAGTTCCGGGCTCCCATCATTTCAATGCAACAGCTTCGGAGCTCTGCGGATGAGTATTTATTTGCTTGCTCAAATATAACATCAATGGTCTTGGCTCTTTCTTTGTAAAGCTTTTCAATCTTCTTACCCTCTTCAATGATAATGTCAAGGGATTCACGGTTCTTTAAAAACATTTTGCAGAATACATCTTTATTCAGGTTTGTACTCATGTACATTGCGTTGATGGCCACATATTCGTCTTGTGTAACCTTCCTGCCGATTCTTTCTTCTAACTCAGTTTGTAGCATAATTCTGAAAATTTAATGTTGCACTTATGTTGTCTTCGTGTCCTAAACACATTGCAAAGATATGTTGTTTTATTTAATAAAACAAAGGTTTAGCGAATTATTTTCGCTTAATGTTTCTGAAACATAAAAATCACTTATGATTATCAATGTTTTGCAAGCGAATATTTTATGCGTTTAACAAACACATATCTGATTATTTTATATATTTGCATGATAAAGCTTATGTTTTGACATAAACAACTTAATTAAAATCAATGAGTATGAACAAAACTCTGTATGTTAAGGTCAAAGACCTGTGTAAGGACACCGGACTTTCAGAGAAGTACCTCACTGCGATAACCGAAAAAATGGGTGGTGGCATTGCGGATGATTCTACTGATGAGGGTGAAATCGAGAAGGTTGCAAATCAGATTGCGGAGCTGGCCAAGGAAGGGCAAGCGGAAGCAACACGATGGGCAAACAAGAAGAAGGGGAATCTGAAAAACGAGGGAGGCGAAGATAGCGGAGAGCCGAAGCCGAACGAGAAGAATGATGAGCCTAATCCGAACGATGAGCGTTTGAAAAAGCTGGAAGACGAATTGGCGGCACTCAAAGCTGAAAAGCAGAAGGGAGCACGCAAGGATGCTATCACAGCTTCCATGGAAAAGCACAAGATACCTGCGTATCTTCGTGACAGGCTGGCCAAGTCTATCTCTGATGAGGAAGACATTGAGGCGGCTGTTTCCGGGTTCAAGTCGGATTTGATTACTAACGGTCTGCCGACTGAGCGTCAAGAGGGTTCAAAGGCTGCAAGCGAAAAGCAGATTGAAGAAGCTGCCGGCAGCTTGCTCAATTCAATAACCGCTAAATAGTAATTACGATGAAGAGAAAGACTGCTTCGTTTACTGGCACTCGCCCGGTGTTCACTGGTAGCGTTGCCATTGTACAAGGTGGCTTCAATTTGGACAAAGCCAATCAGAACTTCGCTGTAGGTGACATTATCCCTGCTGGCACGCTTGCCATCATGGATGAGACTACCCGACTGGTGCAGATTGTCAAGTCTGCCAAGGTGTCGGAGGTTGACGCTGACGATAACAAGAAGGTTCTGCTGGTGGTAGATGAGTTCTATGAGCCCACCTTCGCTGTCGGTGACCTCGTTCTGAAAGACGGAACTGGTGCCACTGCCATTGAGAGCGTGCCTTCAATCACCAAGATTGAGCGTGAAGGCAACGTGTGTGCCATCTTCCTCTCTGCGGCCATTTCCGGCCTTGCCAAAGGCGATGTGCTCGTAGAGGTGGTATCTGACGGACAAAGCTCTGCCAAGTCCAAAGAGAGAGGTAAGGCCAACTGCGTGCTCATTGCCGATATTGACGTGAAGGAGTTTGAGACCTCTGTTGATGTCTCTGCCGACACGATGCAATACGCAATGTACGAGCATAGGGTTCCGCCCATCCCTGCCGGGCAGAAGGATTCAACTGGCCGTTTCCTCGCTGCCAACCCCCATGTGAAGTTAACCCAATCCTACTAATTCAAAAAAGGAGGTAACTGATGAAATCAATTTTCAACAACTTTACGGGTCTGATGAAGAACGGGAAGCCCATTGACTTCCTCGCCACTTGGAAGAAGACCTTTGATATGGCTTCTGAGCGTGAGGTTGCTCTGTTTCAGAAGATGTATTCGGACAACTGGTTTACCCCTTAATTCCGCAACACTTTGATTTAACTTTATTTATAAGTTCCTGAGCAACAA
>CAMAFR010000010.1 GCA_945833835.1 uncultured Bacteroides sp. | reverse complement strand
TCAACTGCTTCATGGCGTTCTAAGTTTTAGTGGTACGGCAAAGATAACGATTCTCGGCCACTTTGCAAACTTCAAAAGGCTATCTCCCAATCCTTCAGCGTGCGGGTTTCCTTATCGAAACGGATGCCGACCTTCACGATGGGCAGACCGCACAGGGCGAAACGGGAGGGGTAGTCCTTCAGGTCTATCTGGTGCAGGGCTGCCGCGGCGGACTGGTTCAGCTTCAACTCGAAGAGGTAAAGACGGCCGTAGGCACGCATCACCATGTCCACACGGCCGGTGGCCGTGCGGACCTCCACATCCACATACGTCCCCAACAACGAAAGGATAATGTAGAGCAGCTGCTGGTAGTGGCCCTCGTACTGCGTGTGGTCGCACTGGGGAACCGTGAGCAGGAACTGCTGCAACAGACGGAGCATCCCGTCCAGGTCACCATGGCGCAGGCTGCGGTTCATCCGGGCCAACGTACCCGAAGGCAATGGACCCGTTGGACCTATATAATAAGGAATCAGACTTTTCATCAGACCGATACGGATTTCCTTGTTCGGAATGTCCAAGGTGTAGATGTCATCCTCACGCTCATAGGCCTTGATGGTCAGATAACCGCTCTGGTAGAGAAGAGGTATCAACGAGGTCATCCGCTCGGTCGGAGCGTCAAAGTCAGAAGCGTAGGCATCGGCCTGACCTATCTGGGAGGGCAGAACGCCGAACTTGCGCATCATCTCTATCAGGTAGGTAGGGGTGCCGCTCCCAAACCAGTAGCTGTCTAAACGGCCATCCGTCAAGGCATTGAGCAGGCTGAAGGGGTTGAAGATGTCCGAGGAAGGCCAAGAGAAATGATACCCGTCGTACTGCTCGGTCAACGCACGGACGGTCTCCTCACCGCTCTTCCCCAATGCCTCCGACAGGTTTCCGATGTAATCGGACATCTGAGTGAGCAGCTCCTCCTGGGTGATGCCGCAAATCGCGCCATAACGGGGATGCATACTGACGTTCTTCAGATTGTTCAGCTCGCTGAAGATGCTCATCTGGGAGAACTTCGTGATGCCCGTCAGGAACACGAACCGGAGGTAAGGGTCGCAGGCCTTCAACGGGGAGTAGAAGTTGCGCATCACCTGACGCAACAGGGGAAGGTTCTCCTCCTCATGCACCACGTCCAGCAGCGGAGCGTCGTACTCGTCCACCAGCACCACCACCAGCTGGCCGGTCTGCTCGTAAGCCCGTTTGATCAATCCTTCCAGACGCTGGTTCAGATACAGCTGGTCGGGATCCCCTTTCCCGTAGATCTTTTCATAGCCGGTCAGCTTGCTGCTCAATTCCAGTTCCAGGGTCGCCTTATCCGCATGCTTGGCCGTGCTCATATCGAAGTGCAGCACCGGGTATTGCACCCACTCCGTCTCCAACCGCTCGATGGCCAAACCCTTGAACAGATCCTTACGGCCAGCGAAATAGCTGTGGAGCGTAGAGGTGAGCAAAGACTTGCCGAAACGGCGCGGACGGCCAAGGAAGGCGTATTTCAGCTCGTGCGTCAGACGGTAGACGTACTCCGTCTTATCTATATAGAGCATATCGGATTTCCGGATCTCTTCAAAAGTCTGTATCCCGATGGGGCATCGCTTCAACTGCTTCATGGCGTTCTAAGTTTTAGTGGTACGGCAAAGATAACGATTCTCGGGCAATTGGCAAACTTCAAAGTGCTATCTCCCAATCCTTCAGCGTGCGGATCTCCTTATCGAAACGAATCAGACTTTTCATCAGACCGATACGGATCTCCTTGTTCGGAATATCCAGGGTATAGGCGTCATCCTCATACGCATAGTCCTTGATCGTCAGGTAACCGCTCTGGTAGAGAAGCGGGATCAAAGAGGTCATCCGCTCGGTCGGAGCGTCAAAGGAGGAGGCCTTCGCCTCCAAACGACCTATCTGGGAGGGCAGAACGCCGAACTTGCGCATCATCTCTATCAGGTAGGTAGGGGTGCCGCTCCCAAACCAGTAGCTGTCTAAACGGCCATCCGTCAAGGCATTGAGCAGGCTGAAGGGGTTGAAGATGTCCGAGGAAGGCCAAGAGAAATGATACCCGTCGTACTGCTCGGTCAACGCACGGACGGTCTCCTCACCGCTCTTCCCCAATGCCTCCGACAGGTTTCCGATGTAATCGGACATCTGAGTGAGCAGCTCCTCCTGGGTGATGCCGCAAATCGCGCCATAACGGGGATGCATACTGACGTTCTTCAGATTGTTCAGCTCGCTGAAGATGCTCATCTGGGAGAACTTCGTGATGCCCGTCAGGAACACGAACCGGAGGTAAGGGTCGCAGGCCTTCAACGGGGAGTAGAAGTTGCGCATCACCTGACGCAACAGGGGAAGGTTCTCCTCCTCATGCACCACGTCCAGCAGCGGAGCGTCGTACTCGTCCACCAGCACCACCACCAGCTGGCCGGTCTGCTCGTAAGCCCGTTTGATCAATCCTTCCAGACGCTGGTTCAGATACAGCTGGTCGGGATCCCCTTTCCCGTAGATCTTTTCATAGCCGGTCAGCTTGCTGCTCAATTCCAGTTCCAGGGTCGCCTTATCCGCATGCTTGGCCGTGCTCATATCGAAGTGCAGCACCGGGTATTGCACCCACTCCGTCTCCAACCGCTCGATGGCCAAGCCCTTGAACAAGTCCTTGCGGCCATCAAAATAGCTGTGGAGCGTAGAGGTGAGTAGCGACTTACCGAAACGGCGCGGACGGCTGAGGAAGGCGTACTGGCACTCATGCGCCAAACGGTAGACATATTCCGTCTTATCCACGTACAAGTAATCACCTTGTATAATCTTCTCAAAAGTCTGTATCCCGATGGGACATCGCTTCAACTGCTTCATGGCGTTCTAAGTTTTGGTGATACGGCAAAGATAACGATTCTCGGGCAATTGACAAAAGAAAGCCAACCGCTTTGCTGAAGATGAACGTCGGCAAAGCGATTGGCTTTCTCTGATGGCAAAGTACACTTTACTTATCGCCTATCTGCGGGATACCGGTCGTGTTACGGACCCCTGCCGCACGGCTGTTGGCCGAACGGAAGTCAAGTGAAAGTACGGCGGGAGCTGCCGAAGAGGGCACTACGGCATAGGCCTCGAATGGATAAACTTCCTGAACAGACCGTACGAAGACACTACCGTAGTTGTAATCTTCTACCCAATAATTCGTATTCAGCGCATACACATTACCCCGCATGGGGACATACTGATAGGTAGGACAGAGCTGGAAAGTTGGTCCGTCAGAAGCCGGCAAGGCATCCGGTGTCACCGGTATCTGCACATTCTCGGCGCTGAACGTCACCTTCCCACGAATGTTGTACTCATCTGCATACATCTCCGTATTATATGGCAAGGAGAGTATGTAGGACACATTGGGTTCGATAGTGGTGACATCGGCAAATCCCTCCGCCGTCAGCTGGCGCAACCAGAAAGGTTTGGCACTTTCCACACCGCTACCAAAGGGAGCCAACTCACCTTTCTCGGGGTGTGTGATGCTTGTCGGCGTAAACGGTAGCGTGATGGTGTACCAACCGCTCGATGCTCCTATCACCGTATTTTGCCAGTTATTAAAATCGCGCGTAAAGGAGATCTTCTTAGCGGTGAAGGCCTGCGGACAACGGAAAGGAGGTGTATCCGCGTTCTGCTGTAAGAAATTGAATTCGATGGATTCCGCCACACCATCTATCACGACATTTTTCCAGTTGGGACCAAAAGCCGGTGCCTCACCGTTTTGAGTACGCAAATACAAGAAACAATTAGGCAAATACACATCCGGAACAGATGCCGTGGATTCCCAAAACAAACCGGTTAATTGGTTGCAACCTGAAATGAACCTGCCTCCGACAGCTGTAACAGAGGACGGAATGGTAAGAGTAGTTAAAGGCGTATTACTAAATGCACCATAGCCTATTTTTTGAACATTGGACAGATCTAATGAACTAAATCCACAACCTGCAAAGGCAGAATTTTCAATAGTCGTAACAGAAGAGAAAGGCGTATAATCTGTTAAAGCTATACAGCCGTAAAAAGCGCTGCTGCCTATTGTAGTTACATTATCTGTTAAAGTAACTGTTGCCAATTGGGTACAACCTTGAAATGTGGAACTAGGTATGGTATTTGCAGCAAAATGCACCGTTGTTAGTGCTGTATTATCACAAAAAGCTGAGCTCGATAAATTTGTCACACTAGCAGGTATGTCAACAGAAGTAAGTGCTGTTTTGCGAAAAGCATAAAACCCAATAGAAGTCAACTGATTGGAAAAAGTGACTGATTCTAAAGATGTGCATTCTTCAAATGCACGAGCATCAATATTAGTTACGTTTGACAAATCTACAGATGTAAATCCACTGCAACATTTAAATGCATCTCCACCCAGATTCGTAATAGAAGCAAATTGTACATAATCGGTCAAGGAAGAGCATCCATAAAAAGCAGCATAATCGATTTTCTGAACATTACTCCCTGTCAAATCAACTGTTGTCAAATGGGTACATCCATAAAACATACGGCCTGGTATTTCCTGGTTTGTCAAATTCGCAGAAAAAGTCACTGTTGTTAATGCTGTACACTCTTCACATACAGAAGATCCGATTTTCTGGATTGATGAAGGAAATTGTATACTCCTCAAGGAGGTTTTACCAGAGAGCAATGCACCGATCAGTTCATTATCTGATATATTTATGCTATTCCCACTTGGTTTTCTATAAGTAGATGCTTTAATGATGACCGCAGACATATCCAATTCCTGCAAGTCATTCAACGATCCTTGCAAGTAATACATATCCACTGCTCGCATTTCCCCCGTCAGGACAAGTTTCTGCACTTTCACGGCATTCTCTCCCAACGTGGCCTCCAACTGCATCTGGAGGGTATTGGTTTCAGACACATTAATGGTAGCCTCTATCAAGGTAACACGACTGGCACCGGCCTGCTGCTCTACGTCAGCAATTTCTTCAGCACCATTTCCTGAACAAGCGTTCAGCGAAAGCAATAGCACACCTGCCAGCAAGGCGGTTGCTCCATATTTATTCTTTCTCATAGTTTCAGTTTTTTATATCGGGTGATTGATTGTCTCCTTGGGCAGGAGTACGCTTTGTTGTAAATTCTCTTCTATTATGCTCCGTGTACGTCACACCATCGATGACATAATAGGCCCTCAGGTAATAGGTAGTCCCCTCTGCCAAACCATCCAGTGTCAGCGTGTACTGACCATCCGCCAACGTAGCCGCTTTTTTGGTAGCCGGTGTTTGCTCATCGGGATTAGTGGTCCAATAAAACCCATACTCCGTCAAATCGCCTCCTTCATAATTCACTCTGAAACAATAGGCATACGTCTGATTCGTGATGGTTTGAGAAACCTCCGACACACTGAGCCCCGCAGTTGAAATTGAAGAAACATAGGAATATACCATAAAAGTTTGCGCTTCCACCTGCATTTTCACATAGTGTCTATAAGTGTATTCTGTGGAAGGCGTTAATCCCGTCATCGTTACAACGAAATCAGTACCTTCTGCTTTTTGGTATCCCATACAATTCTCCAACGTCGGGTCGACCCATTCTCCCGTTGATGACCGTCCTATCCAGCAGACACCTTTCTCTATCACTTCACCTGCCGTTACCACTATCATGGTCGATAATTGTATCGATGTTGCCTTCACATAATCCCAATTCGTATTACCAAAGGTAATTCCTTCAAACTGAGGGGTCATAAAGCTATCGTTCCAAGAATAGACAGTTTGCTGTTTGTCTCCCAACTCACAAACAACGTATGCCCGTACATAATAGGTGGTGTTGGGCAACAATCCCGTTACTTGCTCCGTGAAATCCTCTCCTGCCTCTATCTTCATCTGACAATTTTCGAGCGTCACATCCATACTGTTATCTGTACTGAGCACAAAACCACGCTTCACGATGGTCCCTGTGCCATTGCTACCCACCTTGCCTACCAATTTCACAGACAAAGCAGTCAGATCTTGACGCTCAACTGATTGTACATAAGCAGGATCAAAACTCAATGTGTACATATTATAAGCACCTGAGTAACCTATCTGCTCATTCTCCGACGAACGGTACACAGCATACGCCCGGACAAAATAGCTGGTACCTACCGGCAATCCCACAATATGACCTGTGTACGTCTTCCCTCCGTCAGTCACCACCAATTTGGTATTATTTTTTTCCGCCTCTTCCAACGTGATTTCACCATTGGTCAAGCTCCAGATAAAGCCTTTCTCCACCAATGCCGCCTCATCATAATTGTTAATGACCGCCGACATCGTAAAACTGGTGGCATCGCTGGTGTTTTCTTCTCCAAACTGTACGTCCGGCTTCTTCAAGCCGGTAGTGGTGAACATCTGCACCTCGCCATAGCCGTAACGTTCCTTGCCGTCCACAATGTTCTTGGCATACATACGGGCATAATATTGCGTATATTCTTTCAGACCGGTCAAGGTAGCCGTGTACACCTTCTTCAGGTCAGTCCCCTCAATGACCACCTTGCTGTCCGTCCACACCGGATATTCGTTGGTTTCGCTATAGCAGACGCCAATCTCCTCTACCTTACCGCCGGAACCGGCAGCTCCCAGCACTTGGCCGGAAATCTTGGCAGACGTAGAGAGCACCTCACTCGGCTCATACCCTTCAATCTCCGCCGCCAACAGGTTCTCGGTCGTAATGGTGTCGTTCACACTATACCCCTCGCGCACACCGGTATTGGCATCCGTATCCGAACTGTTCTTGGCGTAAGCACGGATGACGTACTGAGTGGCGGGATCCAGTTCCGACAGTTCCACCGTAAACGAACGGGTCGCCTCGTCATCCAACGTGTCGGCCGGGATGGAAACAAAGGTCTTGTCCTTAAGCTTCTTATAGGCCACACCGTATTCCAACAGATAAGTGTCACCGATTTCCTCCACGCTGCACCTGATGCGGGCGAAATTCTCGCCGATGGAGTCCTTCACCAACTCGGTAAAGATGGGGCTGGATGTCTCGGCCGTACGGAAATAGTTTTCACCCGTACTCACCGACTCGGACACACCGGTCGAGGTGTAGAGGCAATAATAATAAGTGGTGTTGGGCGAGAGGTCCTTGATGAGTGTCTGGACACTGCCTGAACCCTCCAACGAATCGCCCAGCTTGACGGTCACCGTGGTCTTGTCATCCTTGTTCAGAGTGGACGAGGTGGAATAACGGAAACCGTACTCCTTGATGGAAGCCGGATTGGCGGCCTCTATCTGTCCCGTCAGGGTAGCCGTGGTACGGGTCACCGTCACCTCATTGGCATTTACATGACAATAAGGCGCCATCAGCTCACTGCCGGGTTCTTCTTCGGAACAGCCTACGGCCAGCAACGCCACGGCGGCGAAGGTAGCACAAGTCTGCCACAAAATGGATGTATTCTTTTTCATTGCTTATACTGATTTTAGGTTAAAACATGATGCCCACGCCCACCGTCGCCTCGAAATACTTGAACGAGTTGCTCTGCACACCAGCAGACAGGGCAAAATTCTTCAGACGGAGGATGCAGCCCAGCTCGGCCTCGGCCCCTTTGAAGGTCTCGTCGACATTCTCCGCCCACTGTCCGTCGACGGTCTCCCAGGCCAGCTTCTTATAACCATAACCACCGCCGGCGTAGACATAGAACGGCTGTGCCAAGCGCAACAGCAAACCGCCGGTCACGGCCAGACGGCTGCTCTTCGTGGCCCCCGTAAACCAGGCCGCCGTTTCCTGTCCGGGCACCATGCCTTGGTTATCGCACTCCAGTTCGGTGGCCTGGTTCTTGAAGTTGGCCTTCAGTTTCACATAACCGCCCGCCTTCTTCACGATACCAATCATGGCACCGAAAGACAGGGTGCTCCCGATACCGGCAACCGGCATGACCAATGTGCGCAGTTTATTGGCCTCACTGGTTATCAGCTTCATGGACAGCTTGTAGACCACCTGCTTCTCCAACCGCTGTGTGAACTCGTACTTCAACGAACCGAACTTGTCGCTCTTGATGGTAAGGTTGCGCGAACCTTGGGTCATGTAGACCAAGGCCTCGCCCGGCTTGTAGACCACGTCACCGATGATGTTGCCCTCGAAGGAATAGTCCTTGGCATTGGACACCGATACACGCACCACGGCACAAGGCACATCGTTCAAATCCCGCCGCTCGTTGGTGCGGGCGAACAAGTCGCGGTCCATGCGCTGGAACGCCTCCACTTTCAGTTCCTGAGCCCCAGCAACCACAGCGGCGCAGCAACACAACAGACACAAAATTACTTTTCGCATTTTCACAGATATATTTGGTGTTAAAGGTTAAATGTCAAAATCGTCGATGGAGAACACTTCCTCTTCGGGCAGCGGCGTGTTGATGTCAATCTTGTCGGGCTGCCAGGTGCGCACATGTATCTGCGGCGCATCGGGGTTGGTGAAGTCCCACAACAAGAAGAGATAGCCCTCGTCACGGTAGCGGTCGGACTCATAGCCTTGCTTCAACGTCACGCCGTAGAAATTGGGCTTGGCGGGATGCTTCATCACCTTGATGTCATCAAACAACACGTTGATGCGCTTGTTGGTACGGAAAATCCGGGCAAGCTTGTCCAGGTATTCCCGCTTGCTCTGGCGAGAATAGACCACCTTTTTATTGCTGAGACCACTGGCCGTAATTTCCGACTTGACCGTGGTAATCACCTTACCGGTAATAATCAAGGCATCGTCACTATACACCTGCTCCAGGAAGTTCATGTCCTTCAGGTTATAGGCGTTGCGGAAACGCTCCACATACTCCAGAATGAGCTGCCGCTGCACAAAGTCGTTCACGGCATCGGTCGTACGCATCACCTTGATATACAGATCGGCCGAAAGGGCCAGATGGAAGTCGGTGACCTGGCCGGCCTCGTTGAACACGAACACGCCTTCCTGATATTTCTTCCAAGTGCCGTTCTCGGGATCGGCAGGCACCATCATCAAGGGGATGTTGCGCACCTGGTACTGACCGTCGGCAGTCGTGGTGCAACTCTCCACCACCTTCGTGTCGGTACAACGGAACGGACAACCGTTCCACAACGTCAGGATGTCCTTCACCGCTTCCGGAGCGACATGCAGGCCCGCCAAGAGCTGATCCAGTTTCCCTTCTTCCTTTTGTGCTTGATTGAAAGCCGTCAACACTCCGGAAAGAGTGGTGTTCACACGTTGCGCCAAGGCTTCGTCCTCCAGCCCGACCGCCACAAACGTAGTGGCATATTGTGCCGAAACCGGGAGTGCCAGCAGACAGACAAGGACAAGCGACCAAAGTCTTACACATAATCTTTTCATATCTTCAGTTTTTGAGTTTTAATATTCCTGCACAAAAATCGCGATGTATCTCCCACCACTATACTCTGAGAGCTTGTCCAAACGTGAAGCGGTGTAGTTCAGACGGCTGTCCGCTCCTTTGCCCAACACCGCCACAATACGGCGGCTCGACTTTTCGAGAAGCACCACGTAACACTCGTCCACGGAGAGCATATCCTTTTTCGACCCATAAATCAGGCTACGGTTCTGCTCTTGCTTGAGATAAGCCATCAGGTCGTTAAAGAAGATAAATTGCATCACCGGTTGTATGAAATCGGGCACCTTGACCGGAGCGGCCGGTTCAGCTGCCGGAGCCGCAACAGGCTGGGCCGCCGGCACAGGAGCCGGTTCTATCACCGTAACGACCGTGGGAGCTGCCGGCACAGGAGTTTCCGCCACAGGCTGGACAACGGCAGGCACCTCCGCTACCGGCTGGGAGACAACGGGCTGCTCGGACTGCGGCCGCTCGAAAGGGGTAGGTTGTGTCAGATTGTCCACCAACACCTCATCGTCCTGCTTGTCCACCGTCTTCTCTGCCAGTCGCTTCATCCCCTCCTGCAGTACCGTCGTGTCGGCTGCGGTCACTTCCTTAGGATCATCCATCAGGTATTTTTCCACATCCCCTTTCTTGGGTTTCCTGCGGGTGAGTCCGAGGGCATCCTTGGCGATATACGTGAACACACGAAACAGATCGCCTTTCTTGATGACAATGTTCTGGCACTTGTCGTCAATGACATCCCAAATCTCCTGCAGGTCTTTTTTCTCCATGTGCAGCCGTTTGGCAAACACCTCGATGACATGGCTCTGCAGCAGATTGATGGACTTCTGTTTGGCCAACGATACCGCCTCGTTGTCATCGGTCATGGTTTCGATGACCTCAGCATACACGGCATTGTCGCCCAGCTTAATGTTGTTGATTTCTTCTTTCTGTGCCGCGACTTCTTGTTCAGACATTTCCTGCTGCTGGGCGACAGCTACGCCCCGCCACAGCAACAGCAGGAAGAGCACAAATACGGTTCTCTTCATATATCAGTTGGTTTTAGATGGATGCTCATCGAATAAGGATTTGACGTTATGAATCGGGATATAACAATACATGTCCGCTGTCACCCGTTCCTTGCGGGGAGCGGCGAACAGACGACGGTCGAAGCGGAACAGCAACAAGTGCTGGTAACCGTATTCGGGGTTGACCGCCAGCACCGCGCCCTTGATCTGCTCCTTCCCTACCTCCTGAACGGTGGTATAGACGGTGCAACCTTGCGAACGGAGAAAATCCATGAATACTTTTATGGAAGAAACGAAGGTGTTCGTCTTGTCACCATACAACTTCT
The DNA here is from genome assembly GCA_945833835.1 of uncultured Bacteroides sp. GTDB lineage: Bacteria > Bacteroidota > Bacteroidia > Bacteroidales > Bacteroidaceae > Phocaeicola. The sequence continues at coordinate 56,410 of CAMAFR010000010.1, read as the reverse complement.
GGCGCACCTGCATCTCGACTCCGTCTATACCGGCATTAAACAGGTTGCAGGCTGATTCCAGCTCATACTCTTGGCTGAAGACCAGTGCCGTATCCTGTGCAGACGCCTGATAATAGGCAGTTGACTGGATTTCAGGCATCCCGTATGAATCCTCGTTTGCACTGAACAGTCCCTGCTTATAAGAAGAAAGGACAAGTGGCCGTGAGACAGCCGGCACTTGCGGATGAGAAAGGTAGTTCAAAAAAGAGGGATAGACAGAGTGCTCGGCCTCTAACTTGGAGCAACCGGTGAGCAACTCATACCGGACAGGAAAACGGACAGCCAGCAACAACCGGCCGCCTTTACGGCAAGAGAGCTGATAATAATGATCCCTCGTGCTGACATAGAGGGACAAATCGTCCGAAAAGTCAGCCACTATCCGACGGATGGCGGAACGATAATCGGTCAACGAATAGCATTCGGAGGTGAGGCTGACCCGCTCCCGCTGCAACTTGGCCTGCACCTCGCTGTTGTTTTTCTGCAACAACAATTCGAGCAGGTAACGTTCCACAAACCGATAAACAGGTGAAGGATGCTGGCTCAACACAAAATCGCTGAACAACCGGAAGCCGATATGCCGGATATGCCGGTCGGCATCGGCCAACACAACCACCGGCCGATCCGGACAGACATCGGTAAGATAATACTCGCCCGGTCCCACTTCCGAGCGATGCAGACGGGTGGCTACCTCAATTGCCAGCTCACGGATATACTGATAACCTTTCTCGGATGGAGAAGGGACAGCAAACGTCCCTGCAACAGCGGACAGATGCCCCCCAATAACCCCAACAAGCAACAGACAGCAAACGACTCCCCTTACTTTCATACTCAATGTGTTTTATGGATAATGATAACGGATGTAAAAATATGCTTTTTTTCTTTATTACGCAAAAAGGCAAAAACCAAAAAGCGACTATACAGCAGGAATCAAGGGTTATCCTGTATTATTTTGACATTAAACAGTCAAAAATATTTTCTGGAGAGGGTCTTCAGGACGCATAGCCATGCAGGCCACCCAGGAAATAACTGACGCCAAAGCAGGTCATCAGTACGGCGAGGAGAGCCCCCACCATGTAGGCGTGGAACACACAGGGACGGCGCAAAAGGGGGACACTGTGGCCATGGAAGGCCGCTCCATAGACCAGGAAGGTAATCAACGCCCAGGTCTCTTTGGGGTCCCATGCCCAATAACGGCCCCACGACTGGTTGGCCCAGACCGCTCCGACAAAGATGCCCGCCCCCAACAGGAAGACCGTGGGAAACAGCAACAGGCGGCCGAGCAGCATCAGCCTGTACCGCCTGCGCGGACGACACAAGGCCAACACACCGTTCAGGCAAAGGAAGGCCGCCAGGGCATAGCCCATCATGACCAGTGACACATGGACACTCAGCCACGGCGAGGCCAGCACGGGCATGAGCGGCGTAATGGAAGGATTGAGCTGCCCCAAGCGGGCCACCAGTTGGGCAAAACCGGACGAAAGCAGCCCAAAAGGCGCCAGCACCGGGAAACGGAAGCGGCAGAGGGCGGCCAACACCAACGAACACAGCGAGAGGAACTGCATGGTCTCGAACCCGTCGGCCAACGGGAAACGTCCGGCAATGTATCCCCGCAACCCATAGCCCGCCAACTGCAACACCGGCAGCAGACCACACCCGAAGGCCGTCAGCCAGTCCACCCACCGCAGACAATGGCCAGACTTCCTGCCGGCCTCCCCCTCTACCCACAGCCAACGCCCGAAAGCGAGCAGCCCCAGCAGCAAGGAGCCCACCAACACGCCCTGCGACAACGGCAGACGGTTGTACAGCAGCTCCGCACGGACCTTGGCCACCGACAGTGGACGGACACTGCCATCGGCCGGCAACGGTCGGATAAGGGTGCCTTGCTGCAACATGAGCAACAGCCCCACTTTCTCGTCGGTCTCGGCAATGGCACGCTGCAAGGACACAGCAGCCGACGGCTGCCAGAGGCGTTGCAGGCGGTATCCTTCCTCATCATACAAATCGTCCAAACAGACATACGCCTGCTGCAGGCCCAGCAGCCGCCGCAACTCCTTGTCCTTGACCAGCAGCAAGGGCTCGTGCCTCCACGCCTCCGGCCGCAGCAGCCAGCCGGTCACCACCTGCTCCGCCGTCAGTCCCCGGTAGGAAGAACGCCCGGTGACCTTCCGCACCACCTCAAGTGCCAACGTGTTGAACGGTGCCACACGGTCGGTCCAGATGACCTGGCACGCCGAAAGGCTGTCGGCTTTGGCACGCGGCAGCACCGGCAACGGCGCCGACCCAGCCACCGACGGCACCGACAGGCTCCCTACGACCAGTCCCATCCAGCCGCCCCGCCGCAACAGCGGATGCCGTAACAGCCTCCTGAAAGTCCCACGACGGGCCAGCAGGACAGCCATCATCGACAAGAACAGGCCGGCATAGCCCGCATACGTCACGGCGGTGCCCCACGGGTCGTGATTGACCGTCAGCCAAGTGCCCTGCCGGTCCTCATCAAACGACGACTGGTAGAACCGATAGCCCCCATACTGCCCGATGCGGTTCATGGACACCCGTGCGGCCACAGTGTCACAATGCAGGTAACTGACATAATCGGCCGGTGCCTCCGTCCCGGGATAACAACGGATGCGGAAACTGTCTAACCGCAGCCGGAAGGGCAACGGACACGGGGCATTGTCGTGCGAACGGACATAGGTGCTGACCTCCGCTCCGACCCGCAGATGGAGATGTCCCTGCTCGCCCCAGACAAAGGTCAGGCCGGCACCCGCCAGCATCAGGACCAGCGAGAGATGCAGCGACAGCACCGCCCGCCGCCGCCACCAGCGGCCACGCCTCATCAGCAGGACACCGCCCACCGCCAATATCCCCCAGACGGCACAGAACCAGCCGGACCGGTAGACCGCCTTGGCAGCCACCTCCGTGCCAGCACCATACTCGATGAACGTCGCCGTGGCCAACAGCACGACCATCAGCCCATACAGGGCTGCCAACCCTCGTTTCAGCATCGCTCAGAAATCATGGACAGTCTCCATCACCTGCGGCCGCACCGCCATACACTCCATCTCTATCAGCCATCCGGGACGGCAGACCGGCGCATGGACCATGACGACCGGCCACTGGGGGAAACGCCGGTCGAACAGGTCGCGGACCACCGCATAGTCCGCCATATCACGCAGGTAGACCATGCAGTGCCCCACGTCAGCAAACGTACATCCGGCCTCGGCCAACAAGGCCTCCACATTCTCCCACATCCGTTGTGTCTGCTGCCGGACATCGCCCGGATACATCACCTCGCCACGGTTGTTGATACTGGCGGTGCCCGAGATGAACACCTGACGGCGGTCCCCATAATCCACAAAGGTCCCGCGCTCGAAGCTGACCCCGTACTCGTAGGTAGGGTTCAGATGGGTGGGCGCATACAGGAACCCCACCTGCCCCGGACGAAGGCCCGCCACGGCATAGGTGTCCATCTGTACATATACCCGCGCGTCGGCATGACGGCCCCCGATGCCTGTACTGGCTATGAAGTGGGTGTCGGGTGTCAGCCGCTGGGTGGCAAACACTTCGTTGCGTGCCTTGACCACACCGGCATAGTTGACATCCACATTCTGCACAAAAAACCAGGTACGCAGGCAGTTGTCCGCCAACGTACAGTCTTCCTCGGCCAGACGCATCACATAGCCGTTCAGCAACAGGCGGGTCTGGTATTCGGCGGTAGTGGCAGAAGCCCAGTCGCTGCCGCCCCACAGGTGCCGGTAGGCACCATGCTCCACGGCATACAGACCGTTTCCCAAAGCCCGTGTCCGCACTCCGGTCAGCAGATAGGCCCACAGGGCCACCTTCGTACCGTCCAACGGCGGCTGCTCCACTACCGAGAGGGCACCGCTGCCACGTTCCATCTCGGCAGCCCATACACGGTCTGCCTGGTTGGCCGCATCGCTCAGGAAGTAGCGTTTGAACACACAGACCGCCTCTTTCAGTTCCTGCATATATAATAATGTGTAGGCTTCCATCACCTGCTCCAGCTGTCTGGCAAAAGAAGCTTCCGTATCCGTGGCGTGTATCATCAGGTGATATTCCTCCACCCCACCGCCGTTCTCAAAATGCGACCACTCCACCCGGGCCGCTCCTATCCAACTGCTATTTCGCTCCATCGTCAATCCATGTTTTCAATAATGTCAGTAACTGGTCGCCCGCAGGCAACATATCCGAGTGGTCTATCCCCATGCCCGCACTCATGCCGGTGGCCAGCATCCGGTAGAGGATACTTGCGTCCGCCTTGCCCGGCCATACGCGCAGGTCATCCGGCTGCAACACGGCCGGATGACCGACCAGCATGGCACGGCTCTCTCCTTCCAGCAGATTCAGTCCGGCTGCCGGACGCTCGCCGGCCCCGTGGCAGGCAATGCAGGTCTTGTTGAACAGTCCTTGCTGCAGGGCATCATACATCCCCGCTGCCAGGGTTCCGGCAGCAAGCACCGTCGTATCCCCGTGCAGCTCCAGGTCTGTCACTAACCACGTCTTGAAATCGTACACACGCTCACGCAAGCGGTCTACGGCACACAGCCGGAGGCTGGCCACCTCCTCGCCAATGCCGTTCAGGTCCATCACCACCTCACTGCTGTCCGCCTGGTTCAGGGGCAAGGCCTTCAAGATGACGGCATAGTCGTTGTCCTCCTCGAAACCTGCCAATACGACACTGTAGCCATCCGCCCATTGCGCCAGATGTCGGAAGTTCCCCGTGAGCCGCACACTGTAGCCTGCTTCCTGCAAGGACGTTTCGGCCTCGGCTATCCGGCCATCGTCACAGGCGGTGGCCAGCACTGCCAGGCAGCCCACCGCCACGAGCCATTTTTTCCGTCTCATCAGCATCCTCCTTTCCGCGCCGTTAGAAATGATACTGAAGCTGCACGGTGGCCGAGTGGGTGGCCAGTCCCAGATTGTCGTTATCGCGGTCCAGCTGTGTGGCGTGTCCGCTGCGGGCAACGTACTGGTACATGGCTTGCAGCTTGAGGTTGCACCCCTTGAAGAAATAGTTCACTCCCACCGCCGGCATATTCAGGAAACCGTCTTTGCCGGTACCGTTGCGGTTGAAGAAATCATAGCGCACGGCCGCCTGCCACCGGGGCGTCAGGAAGTAACCGCCCTGCACATAGCCTCCAAGGTAGTTGAACGAATCGTCAATCTTCTGCCGCTGGGTGAAGCCGATATGCATCCAATAGGCTTCGGCCGCCAGATACAGGCGGTGTTTCAGCCAAGCCAGCTCCAGCCCTACGCGCACATCGTTGGTACTCTCGTTCTCGCTCTCCACATTGAGCGAGGCCGACAGTCCCAGCAGCCACTTGTCTTCGTGCAGGCGGTCGGGGTTGCCCTGCGTGGCGGGCATCACGCCTTTCGGCATATAGGTGAACCGCCCGGCATAGAGCAATGACGGGATATGCCAGTCGTCACTGAGGGTCTTGCCGGCCACATTCACCGAGGCACCCGTCCCGTTGAACAGCCCTACCTCATACCCGAACTTGCCGGCCAGCAGTCCGTGGAGCTCCACACCCAGGTCAAAGCCCGTCGCCATAGCGGGCGTGACGGCGTTCAGCGAATAGGGCAGGATGACCGCCGATGCCAGCGACACCGGCAGCTGGGGCAGCAGGGTCTCTCCCAACGTGGTCAGGCAGGCATGGCTGAACGAGGTCTTGAACTTGCCTACCCGCAAAGACAACGACGGTCTGAACCGCACGTCGAACCAAGCCTGCTGCAACAAGGCTCCGCCAGAGGCGGCCGCATTGATGGACAGGTTGAAAGACACTTTTCCGAATGCCTTGCCGGTAAATCCCAAGACCGCATACGGGACCGAGAAACCCGAATTGGCTACATTGTCCTGATTGTAGGCCTTGTCGAGCCCTTCATCGTCATACCAGTTGAAGTGGGCCGCTGTCTGTACCAGCAGATAAGGCTTGAACACAAAATCACCTTTCTTGGTCCCGATGGTAAAGCCTTCGCGTCCGGCCAGCGAGACCACACCGTTCTCCGAAGCTTCCTCGTGCTGTGCCATGAGCGCCAGCGGCAGCAGGGCCAGCAGGACTCCTATCATTCTTTTTTTCATATTCTCCATTTTTGAGTATTGTTCTACTTCCGGATTCATTCATCACAAAGATTGCAGGAATGCCACCAAGGCATCCCGGTCTGCCTTTTCCATGTTCTTGAAAAGGTTTTTCGAGGCCTCTCCTTCCCCTCCATGCCACATGATGGCCTCTACGAAGTTACGGGCACGGCCATCGTGCAGGAAATAGGTATGTCCGTTCACGGTCTGCTGCAGGCCAATGCCCCACAGCGGCGTGGTGCGCCACTCGTTGCCCCGGGCCAGTCCGCTCACGTAATTGTCGTTCAACCCTACGCCCATGATCTCCGACCCCATGTCGTGCAGCAGGTAGTCTGAATAAGGATGGATGGTCTGGTTGCCCAGCCACGGCAAGCGGGTGCCGTTCAACAAGGTGGAACCTTGCGGACGGGTGTGCAGCGTCGTGACATGGCACAGGTGGCATTTGGCCTCGTAGAATAGCTGCTCGCCTCGCACCACCTGAGGGTCGTCCACGTTGCGGCGCGCCGGCACACTGAGCGACTGCAAGTAGAGATCGACATCCTCCATCTCCTCGGTGGTGCAGTCCAGCTGGTCGTAGGAGAGGCCCATCATGCTGCCTTGCTGCACCTGCGCCTGCCCCTCGCATATCTCTTCGGGGTAGCGGCTGTTGGTCACCCCCATGTCGCTGGAGAATCCCAGTTCAACCGTCAGGTCGGCATGTTGCGCCTTGTTGCCAGACAGGCCAAGGCTTCTCACTCCCCGCTCGCTGATGTAGTTGCAACGGCCGCTGATGCCATACTCCGGATAGTTGCTCTGCCGGGCCAACGCCTCTATCTCATAAGGGTCAAGTGCCATCATCTGCCCCAGCCCCACGTGACGCAACGGGATGCGCACCGAGCAGAACAGGTCTTCGGGCCGGATGCTGTCGGCATACCACTCCACAATGCGGTAGGTGGGGCGGCACAGCTCATACGTTTCGCCATCGGGGAAGGCGAAGGTCTGTGTGGTGTACTCCACCTTCAGTTTGCCTTCTGCCTTCACACCATAAATGGCCTGGTCGTGCAGCACCCGTCCGTAGTCCTGGAAGAAGGCACCGTTGCGGCGGGTGATATAGACCAGCATGGAGGAGAAGCCGTAGTTGCCCGAACCGCCCTCGCTCCACAGCGTCGGCTTGGTACGGCCGGCATTCCGGTGACAGCTGCCACAGGAATAACCGGCATAGACCGGTCCCAGGCCGCCGCCCTGCCCGTTGCTGCTGGTACGCACATCGTCATAGAGCCCGTCACCCCGGGTAAACCGGCGGGCGTAGGTGCCCGCCACCCAGTCGGACTCCCGGTCATAAGCGAAGGTGGAGTTCAGGAAATTGGTCGAGATGCCCGCCGACAGCGCATAACCCGCAGGCACCTCGATGTCCTCCACCGTCAGGCCGTCGTCCTCACTGCAAGCGGCCGTTACCCATAGCAGACAACAGCCCCACAGCGCCACCGGCAGCCTTTTACTGAGCAGAGAGCGTACGCGCATTGCCATCCTTGAATATCAGGAACTCCAACGTATGAAAACCTCTCAATGACTGCGCCGAAGCAATGGCGTCGCTCTCCTCGTCATAATCACCGTCCCAGTCGAGCACCGCATAGTCACCCGAAGTGAGCACCTGCACGATGCCGTCCTGATCGAGCGGCCAACTGTCCATATTGGGGTCCAACCCTTTGTCGGCCACCGGTCCGAACAGGAAGGCCTCGCTGGTCTCCCACGGCTCGCGGGCCGCCAGCCAGGCCGTGGCACAAGCCTTGAAGCCGCTATCGCTCGGCGACTGGCGGAAGGCCTCGACAGCCGCCAGCAAGGCCTGGTTGCCAGCCTTGAGATCGGCATACGTTGGCACCACCACCACGTCTACATAGTTGGCCACGATGTCTGCCAGCACGGATTTCGACACAGCCTCCACCGCCGCTTTCAAGTCGATGTCCAGCACCGTGTTCAACACCCCACAGGCCTCCATCGCCGTTTTCGACTCCGCACTGTTGATGTGGTTACGGAACGGACTGGGAATGGCCCAGATGGCGGCTGCAGCATCATCGATGGCAGCCCTCACCTTTGTGTCCACCTCCGGACGGACCGCCTTCACCGCCTCGGCCAATGAACGGGCACTGACTTCTCCGTTCCGGGAACCGTAGTACGCATTCCGGATGGAATAGATATTGTTCCGGTAGTCCTCGCGGGAATGCCAGCTGTACCACGACTCAACGGCATAGAGCGCTTTCTCCGTATCTCCGCTGACGTAGAGGCTATACGGGTCGCCAATCTTGGCTGTACCCACCTCGTTGGCAATGTCGGCACATCCGTCAATGAGCTGCTGCACGCTGAGCAGGGCATCCTGCGACTTGAAAAAGGCCGCATAGCTCTGCCCGTTGTTGTAGACGGAGGTCCAGTCGTCATAAAGGGTAGTGGCGTCGTTGGCCAACAACTGCGCCACCACGCGCATATAGTTCCCCCAGCTGGCCGCATTGGCGGAGGTATAGTCGAGGTTCTTGGATACTTGCTCCGTCTTCGCCTCTTCGGACACAGGAGCATTGTCATTGCTGCATGAAACGTTCATCCAGACGAAGCCCAACAACAGGGCAGACTTCAGTAATGTCTTGTTCATCATATCAATTATTGTTTGGATTAGAAAAAAATCGTGTGACTGTGTGATGCAGGATGCAGGGGATTATCGCCGGGTGAACCACCCCACATAGGCAATGCCCAGGGCCCACTCGTTCTCACTTTTATAAGAGGAAGAGCCGAAGAGTTTGGCCGTGCCTATCCGACGGGTGGTATAGTCGGCCTTCAGCACCAGATTGGGCAAGGCAAACCAGTTGAGCCCAGCTGTCCATTTGCTGACCTGGTTCCGCTTTTCCATCACAACCCCCTTCTCTCCCTGCTCCTGGGGATTGTAATATTCATACCGCACAAACGGATAGATCACCGGACACTTTTTCGGGGCAAAGAAGGAACTGACGTTCACACCGGCTTCTACCCCATACGCCAATGCCCTTCTGGCCACCTTCCGCATCGCTCCCTGATAATAGCCGGATTTATTGGAAAGGGCAACGGCACTGATGAGGTCGGAATGCTGCAACGTGCCCGAGATGACATTGCCACGCACCGTCAGACAACGATGGACATACTGCACATCGGCCGACCAGATGAACAGGCCGGAACGCCCCACCTCACTGTATTTGTAGGGCTTGTCGGTATTGGCGGTCACATCATGGCAATAATAGGCAGCTCCCCCGACACGCAAGCCGGGTACGCCCTTGTAGTCTAACCGCGCCACATAGGCAGGCGAAGTGAAATTGTCCGCCTCGAACAGCCCTTGTCTGCCGCCCGACACCCAATAGTCACGCCCGAACCCGTCGGCACTCATACCGGCTACGACCTGGGCCTGATAGGAAAACGAGGCATACCCCTTGCCAAACGAGCCGAAGAGCTCCAGGCCTGTTTCGTGCCACGTGGAGGGCAGCACCGTGGTCTCCCCTTCCGGACGGGAGGTCCCAAAGAAATGGATGGGCTCATGATGGGCGTTGGTCAGCCCGACCGGCACAATGAGATGACCGGCCCGCACATTGAACGCCGGATGGAGGAGCCGCGTCAGGTGGAACTGCTCCAACGCCACCTCGCCGCCTTTCTCCATCTCCGTCTCGTATTCGCCGTTTTCCGAGTTCTCCAGCTCTGTGGCCACCCCCACTCCTCCTGCCTCGAATTCTATTTCGGCACTCAATATCCACCGGGAAGTGAACTTGTAATCGAAGGCCAGCACAAATCGGGGGATGGAGACCGAACTGCGGTGGTCGCTGTTGTCGGTGCCGCCGTAAAAACGGTTGGTGCCATAATCCATGAACTTGGCCAACATCTCACCGTATCCGCCGAAACGGAAACGATCGTAATCGTCCGGATGACGGACTGCCTGCAAACGCTTCGGGCGGGCGGGTTCCACAAAGGCCGTACTGTCGGTCACTCCATCGGTGGCCGTATGGGTGGCCCACCCCGGCAGAACAGCCGACAGCAGGCTGAACCCCAGCAGAATTTTCTTTCTTCTCATGTCGCTTTATCTTTCTAAGTTTTTACGGCAGCAAAGATAAAGGAGGTGAAAACGCAAGACAATACTCAAAAATGCGTATATAAAAAAGGCGGGATGAACCCGCCTACCCAAAATCAAGTAATCGCCCTACTGGCGCCTCCACCTGCGCATCAATATCCACCCGATGACCAGCACCGACGCAATCCCTAAAAGTGGGTAAGATTAGGCTTTATCAGAACAAAAAGGCAGACAGCATCCTTAAAATACCTAAATTTGAGGATTGATGTTTCATCAGCGAATAACGACCTTTGCATGGTAAACGAGGACAAGGAAATGAAAAACCAAAAGATTTATGAGGCCAATGATAAAATGATTTCCCTCATCCGAGACAATTACAATGTGCTGCAAAGTCTGGGCAGCTTCGGCATCAACTTAGGGTTCGGCGACAAGACCGTAGAAGAGGTCTGTCAGGAACACCAGGTAGACACCTATACGTTTCTGGCCATCGTCAACTTCACCATCAACGGTGACCATTATATAGAGGACATCAAACGGATTTCGGTCCCCTCGTTGCTGAAGTACCTCCGGGCCAGCCACGTGTATTACCTGGACTACCAGCTGCCCTTCATCCGGAACGGGTTGCAGAACGCCTTGAACCAGACAAACAGTCTTGACAGCCTCATTCTGAAATTATATGACGAATACGCCCACGCCATCACCACACACATGAAATACGAGGAGAAGATGGTCTTTCCGTATGTCGAAAGCCTGTTGCGCGGTGTCTGCTCCAACAAATACAACGTAGACACGTACTCCAAACACCACGGCCAGGAGAGCGAAAAGCTGCGCGAGCTGAAGAGCATCATCATCCGCTACCTGCCCAGCGACGGCCTGCACAACAACCGGCTGGCCGCCATGCTCTACAACATCTACAACAATGAAGACTGGCTGCGGCTGCACGCCGAGGTGGAAGAACACTTCTTCATGCCGGCCATCCGGGAGCTGGAACAGAAATCCAAAGAAGATACGGTCACGGCCAAGCTCAACAGCATGATTGGCCTCAAGCCCGACAATCCGGAGAACCTCAGTGAACGCGAAAAAGAAGTCATCATCGCCCTCGTGCAAGGCATGAGCAACAAGGAGATAGCCGACCATCTGCACATCTCGCCCAACACGGTGATGACGCACCGCCGCAACATTGCCGCCAAACTACAGATACACAGCCCGGCCGGACTGACCATCTATGCCATTGTCAATAATCTGGTGGACATCTCAAGCATCACCATCTGAAGCGGCCGAACAACCTCCGCCCGGCCAGCAATATTCTGTGGGCAAAAAGAAACAGACTGCCGTTTTTTTCGTAAGTTTGCAGACCGACAAGTTTTTGACCGAACCATGAAAACAGTATTTGCCTGCCTGATATGCCTGCTGTCCGTCTGTAACGGCCAGGCACAACGGCTCCTGACAGGAGCCGACCAACTCTCCACCCTCCTGCCCCTGCTCGATGGGAAACGGGTGGCACTGGTGGTGAACCAGACCTCTCTGTGCCACCAGACACACCTGCTGGATACCCTTATATATAATAAGGTAAAGGTGACCAAAGTATTCGCCCCCGAACATGGATTCAGGGGGACAGCCGATGCCGGAGAGCACGTCAGCAACGGGCTGGACCGGAAAACAGCCACCCCCATCGTTTCCCTGTATGGAAAGAACAAGAAACCCACCGCCCAACAACTGGCAGACACGGACATCGTGGTCTTCGACATACAGGATGTGGGAGCACGGTTCTACACCTATGTCAGCACGCTCTTCTACCTGATGCAGAGCTGCGCCGAGAACAACAAGAAAGTCATTGTGCTGGATCGGCCCAACCCCTGCGACTATGTGGACGGCCCCATGCGGCAGCCCCGCTACAAGAGTTTCGTCAGCCTGCTGCCACTGCCGGTCCTGCACGGATGTACGGTGGGCGAACTGGCCCAGATGATGAATGGCGAAGGATGGTTGGAGACCGGCGTGCAATGCCGGTTGCAGGTCATTCCGGTCAAAGGCTGGCGGCACGGACAGCCCTATTCGGTACCTGTCAAGCCATCGCCCAACCTGCCCAATGACCAGGCCATCGCCCTCTATGCCTCGCTGTGTCCGCTGGAAGGCACATCGGTCAGTGTAGGTCGCGGCACCCCCTATCCGTTCCAACAAATCGGGACACCCCTGGCCATGAAAGAATCGGCCTACAGCTTCCAGCCGGAACCGGTAGTGGGAGCCGACAAGCATCCGCTGCACCAAGGACAGGTGTGCCACGGACAAGACCTGCGCAAGGAGAAGGCCCCGGCCGGCTTCACCTTGAAATACATCATCGGGTGCTACAAAGCCTACCAACGGGCGGGTAGGGCCGACAAGTTCTTCAGCCGGCCGCAGCTGTTCGACCTGCTGATGGGCACCAACAGCGTCAGGATGGATATACAGAAAGGAAAATCGGAAGAAGAGATACGCGCAGGCTGGCAGGCCGATTTGGAACGCTACCGCACCCTGCGCCAAAAGTATCTGCTGTATTGAGACAAAAAAGAGGGGGCCTCCTGCTGAGACACCCCCTCCTGCTTTATCCTACTCTTTATCGGACTCACTTCTTCATGCGCTGCATCATGCCCGCCATCTTGCTGCCGGTCACCATCTTCATCATCTTACGGGTCTGCTCGAACTGCTTCAGCAGGCGGTTGACCTCCTGGATGTTCGTACCGCTACCCTTGGCAATACGGGTACGGCGGCTGCCGTTCAGAATTTCAGGATGCTTGCGTTCCTGCGGTGTCATGGAGTAGATAATGGCCTCGATGCTCTTGAAGGCATTGTCGTCAATGTCTATGTCCTTGATGGCTTTACCTACCCCCGGAATCATGGAAGCCAGCTCCTTGAGGTTACCCATCTTCTTAATCTGGTGAATCTGGCTCAAGAAGTCATCAAAGTCGAACTGGTTCTTCTGAATCTTGCGTTGCAGCTTCCTGGCTTCCTCCTCGTTGTATTGTTCCTGCGCACGCTCCACCAACGAAACGATGTCGCCCATGCCGAGAATACGGTCGGCCATACGGGAGGGATGGAACTGATCCACCGCATCCATCTTCTCACCCGTACCGACGAACAGGATAGGCTTGCTCACCACCGTACGGATAGACAAGGCGGCACCACCACGGGTATCACCGTCCAACTTGGTCAGTACCACACCGGTGAAGTCCAGACGTTCGTTGAACTCACGCGCCGTGTTCACGGCATCCTGTCCGGTCATAGCGTCCACCACAAACAGCGTGGCATCGGGCGTAATGGCCTTCTTGATGGCTTCGATTTCGTTCATCATCTGCTCATCCACCGCCAGACGTCCGGCTGTATCGACAATGACCAGGTCATACGATCGGGCTTTTGCCTCCTGAATGGCGTGCAAGGCAATCTGTACGGGGTCCTTGCTGTCCGGCTCGCTGTAAACAGGCACCTCAATCTGCTGTCCCAACACCTTCAGCTGCTCGATGGCCGCCGGACGATAGACGTCACACGCCACCAGCAGGGGCTTACGGTTCTTCTTGGCCTTGTACATCCGGGCCAGCTTGCCCGAGAACGTGGTCTTACCCGAACCCTGCAGACCCGACATCAGTATCACGGCAGGACGATTCTTCAGCTCGACTTCCACCGTATCGCCTCCCATCAGCTTGGTCAGCTCGTCGTGTACGATCTTCACCATGAGCTGGCTGGGTTTTACGGCTGTCAACACATTCTGTCCCAATGCTTTTTCTTTCACCGTATCCGTAAAGGTCTTGGCCACCTTGTAGTTGACGTCGGCATCCAACAACGCACGACGCACGTCTTTCAATGTTTCGGCAACGTTGATTTCTGTAATCTTGCCTTCCCCTTTCAGGATTTTAAACGACCGTTCCAGTCTTTCACTTAAATTATCGAACATATCTTTTTGCTTTTCTTATTTACTTCATATCCAACGGGCTGCAAAATTACAAAAAAGACACGAAGACGCAAATATTTTCTGTAATTCTCACTCGGCAAAAGCCTCCATGATGGCGGTCGGCCGGCCGTCGTCGGTAAAGGCACCCAGCCTGTACTTGCCCGGCTTGCACTCCGGCTCCCAATAGAAGACCCCCTTGCAACGCCCTCCGGTATTCTCCCGGCTCTCCTTGATCAAACGCGCCAGCAAGGTCTTGCCCTCCTGCAACACCGCTTCGGCAGCCAGCTGACCGTTGTCGTCAGCACATTCCATGCCGGTCTCCACAATCATCACATCACAACCGTAACGGGCACTCACGGCCCGGATATTGGCGATACAGTCGGTAATGGTCTTCTCGGCCGTATATTCGGGATGTTCCTCCATCGTCCAGAACGGATAAATGGACATTCCTATCATGTCCCATTTCCCACCGTGCTTCTTCAGCTCGTCAAAGAACCAGGTGTACAAGCCGTTGTCGTAGCCATTGTCTAAATGCACGATGACAATGGCATCGGCGAATACCTCCTTCACGGCATCATAGCCAGTGGCGATGAAAGTCCCGAGGTTCGCCCAGTTCTTGGGATACTTCACTTCGGTCGATGTCCACCCCATCTCCTTCACTTCGTTGGCCTTGATGTCCCACGACGCACCGCTCAGACGGGCCTCCTCGTCCCACAGCATACCCGGACGGATTTCATTGCCCACCTGCACCCATTTGGGGGTGACTCCCGCCGTCTTCAGTGCCGACAACACATCTTTCGTATGGCCGGCGATGGCCTGCCGGAGCTGTTCGACAGACAAGCCTTTCCAAGCTGCCGGCTTGTGCTGCTGTCCGGGGTCGGCCCACCAGTCACTGTAATGGAAATCCACCATCACGTCCATGCCCAAAGCCGCCGCCCTTTTGGCCTTCACCACCAGGTCTTCTTGATTGCACCAGTTGTCATGCTCCTTCGGGTCCACCCACACCCGCAGACGGATGGCCTCCAGCCCCATTTCTTTCATAAGGGCCGTACACTCCCGTTCCTCGCCGCGGGCATTGAAGAATTTGTCTCCCTGCCGCTCCATCTCAGTGACCCAACTGATGTCGGCTCCTTTTACAAAGGCCGTTTCGGTCGACGGCTGCCCGCCGGTCGCGGCCTGTTCCTCTGTCTTGTTCGAGCTGCCACAGCCGCTCCACACTGCCAATCCTACCCACAGGCAGGCGGCTTTCATCATTTGCGTAGTTTTCATTGCTTTCCTTTTTTTATTAGGTTAGTACATCAATCCATCCGTAAAGGCACAAAAAAGGCCGGTCTTGGCAGGCTGTCCACTCATTTCTTCGCAAAAGCGTGTGCGTCCCGACAAGTGCTCCGGGACTCCAAATCATCATTCATTCTCAGTGGGCATTCTGCAAAAACCGGCATCCTCCTGGTGTGCCATTCTTCTGTCTGCAAAGATAGGATTTTGGCGGCAAACCAGCAAACCAACCGTGCCTTTTGTGGCACACGGCGTATCCCGAAAGGAGGCCTACGACACATTGTTTCATATAAAACTGTTTCTTTTGGCACTTTCGTCGAAAAAAGGTGCACAAACATTTGGCTCATGTGCAAAAACAGACTACCTTTGCAGCCGATTTAAACAACAAGAAGAAAATAAATGAGAAAACTTATGCTTGTCAGTGCAGCGACACTGATTGTTTCATTCCCAACTTTTGCGGGAGATTATCTGACGAACACCAACCAAAATGCCGCTTTCCTGCGCATGATTGCCCGCGGCGCCAGTATCGACGTAGACGGTGTCTACAGCAACCCGGCGGGGTTGACCTTCCTGCCCAAAGACGGATTCTACCTGTCACTTACCGGACAAAGCGCTTACCAGACACGCGACATCCGTTCGACCACTCCGCTGTGGGCAACGGACGAAAACAATACCCGCCTGTACGAAGGCAAGGCTTCCGCCCCCATCATCCCCTCTTTCCACGGTGTCTATAAAAACGGCGACTGGGCCATTTCCACCGCCTTTTCCATCAACGGCGGCGGCGGCAAGGCTTCTTTTGACAGTGGCCTGCCCATGTTCGACGCAAAAATCACTGGCATGATAAACGAAATGACCCAAGGGATGCTCACTCCTGACAAATATACCATCAATTCTGCCATGGAAGGCCGCCAGTACATCTACGGTTTGCAACTCGGTCTGACTTACAAAATCAATGATTATCTTTCCGTATTTGCTGGTGGACGCATGAACTATTTCACCGGCGGCTACAAAGGCTTTCTCAATGTGCAGCTAAAAAACGGAGTACAGGAACAACTGGCCAGTGCCATGGGACAGATACTGGTACAGAAATATATGCAGAACGGTCTGCCGCAAGACCAAGCCCTGATCGAGGCACAGAAAAAAGTGGAAGAGGCCGGAAATAAGCTGGCCAAAGCCAATATTGAATTAGACTGTGACCAGTCGGGCTGGGGCCTCACCCCCATCATCGGCATTGATGCCAAGCTGGGACGCTGGAACCTCGCCGCCAAATACGAGTTCAGAACCAATATGAACATCGAGAACAAAAACTACAAACCGGAACCAGAATTAGAAGAAGCCCAGAGTGTCATGGCTCCTTACGCACACGGAGTGAACACGCCGAGCGACATTCCCGCCATGCTGTCGGTAGCCGCCCAGTATGCCATCCTTCCCTCGTTGCGCGCATCGGTAGAGTACCACTTCTTCGACGATAAAAGAGCCGGCATGGCCAACGTCACCTTGCCCGACGGCACCAGCATCGCCAAAGAAAAGACCTTGAGCCGCGGCACGCACGAGTACCTGGCCGGTGTGGAATGGGATCTGGACCAACGCATCACCGTGAGCGGCGGTTTCCAGAAAACCTCTTATGGCCTGACCGACAACTTCCAGACCGACACCAGCTTCTATTGCAGCTCCTACTCCTTAGGGTTCGGTGCCCGCGTACACCTGCATCCGCAGTGGAGCATTGATGTCGCTTACTTCTGGACCACCTACAGTGACTACACCAAGAGCTCGGACAACTACTACGGACTGGCCAACATCAAAGGCACCAACGTGTACAGCCGCAGCAACAAAGTGTTCGGCTTGAGCCTGAACTATAATTTTTAAAAGGAACCACATTCCAGCCGGAGGCCTTGCCCATCGTCGCAGGCTTCCGCCAAGACAGAGAGGAGGGTGTCTCGTACCCCTCCTCTTTTTATGGGTATCCGCTAAAAAATAATCCTCTCCAACAGACACGCTGTTACTTTTTTTTCTTAACTTTGCGCTGCACACATAAATAAGTGACATCTAACAACAGTTTTTTAAACATAAACAGTAATATTATGATGACGATTGACAATTTCAACTTTGCCGGCAAAAAGGCAATCGTCCGCGTGGACTTCAATGTACCTTTGGACGAAAACGGTAAAATCACTGACGACACCCGTATCCGTGGCGCACTTCCCACTTTGAAGAAAGTATTGGCAGACGGCGGTACGCTGATTATCATGTCACACATGGGCAAGCCCAAAGGTAAGGTAAACGCGAAATTCTCTTTGAGCCAGATTGTTGACGCCGTATCGGCAGCATTGGGCGCACCCGTACAGTTCGCTCCCGACTGCGCCAAGGCACAGGAAGCCGCCGCTGCCCTGAAGGCCGGCGAAGTGCTGTTGCTCGAAAACCTGCGTTTCTATCCTGAAGAAGAAGGCAAGCCGGTAGGCATCGACAAAGCCGATCCCGCTTACGACGACGCCAAGAAGGCCATGAAGGCTTCTCAGAAAGAATTTGCCAAGACACTGGCTTCTTATGCAGACTGCTACGTGATGGACGCATTCGGTACCGCCCACCGCAAACACGCCTCAACAGCTGTCATCGCCGACTACTTCGACGCAGACAACAAGATGCTGGGCTACCTGATGGAAAAGGAAGTCAATGCCGTCAACAACATCCTGAAGAACATCAACCGCCCGTTCACCGCCATCATGGGTGGCTCGAAGGTATCTACCAAGATTGGTATCATTGAAAACCTGATGGACAAGGTAGACAACCTGATTCTGTGCGGTGGTATGACTTACACCTTTGCCAAAGCATTGGGCGGCCAGATTGGCCAGTCTATCTGCGAAGACGACAAGCTGCAGCTGGCACTTGACATCATCGAAAAGGCAAAGGCCAAAGGTGTCAACCTGGTTCTGGGCACAGACTGTGTGGCTGCCGACAGCTTCTCTAACGACGCCAACACACAGATTGTTCCCGCCAACGCCATCCCCGAAGGTTGGGAAGGTCTGGATGCCGGTCCTGAAACCCAGAAGGCTTTCGCCGCTGCCATCGAACCTGCCAAGACCATCCTGTGGAACGGTCCTGCCGGTGTATTCGAATTCGACAACTTCACAGCCGGCTCACGTGCCATTGCCGAAGCCATTGCCAAGGCAACTGCCAACGGTGCCTTCTCGCTGATTGGCGGTGGTGACTCTGTAGCCTGCATCAACAAGTTCGGCATGGCCGACCAGGTTTCTTACATCTCTACCGGTGGTGGTGCCTTGCTGGAAGCCATCGAAGGTAAAGTGCTGCCGGGCGTAGCCGCCATCTGTGGCGAATGATGCCTGAGCCGACCCAAGTCATCAGACACTTTACATAGAAACAACTAAAAACAGGAGGGGAGTCATGGTTATGACACGCCCCTCCTGTTTTTATTGATAATGTATTCGTTGGATTTTTAATGAGAACTGCGTGTAAAGATAGCGATTAGGGTTGCTGCATTGAAAGATTTTCACCACTTTTGCCGACAAAAAACAATCCATCATGTTAGGAACTATCGTAAATACCTGCACCATCCTGGTGGGTGGCGCTTTCGGGGCATGGGTGCGCACCGGCATCGGCGAGCGGTACAAACAGACCCTGTTCAACGGACTGGGCCTGTGCTGCCTGGTGTTGGGAGCCAATGCCGCCCTGCCGAATATGGCAAAAAGTGAATTTCCCGTATTGTTCATCCTCAGCCTGACCATTGGCGGCCTCATCGGCACCCGGCTGCGGCTGGCCGAACGGGTAGACGAGGCCTCGCAAAAGCACAAAGGGTCCATCAATGGGCTGTCTACCGGCATCCTGCTGTATTGCATCGGCACCTTCAGCATTGTAGGGCCGGTACTGTCCTGCCTCTCGCCCAGCCACGGGTGGGCTTTCGACGAGCCCGGCAACACTTTCTTGTACACCAACGCCACACTGGACCTTGTGACATCGGCCGTGCTGGCCGCCACCTACGGGTGGATTATGCTGCTGGCCGCACCGGTGCTCTTCGTCTGGCAGGGCATCTTCTATGCCATCGCCTATTTCTTCAGCGCAGGGATGCCCGAGCCGATGCGGGTGGAGCTGAGCATCGTGGGCGGCGTGCTGATCCTAAGTTCGGGACTCTCCATCCTCGGCATCAAGGACTGCAAGACCATCAACCTGCTGCCCAGCCTGCTGGTGCCCGTCGTGTACTACCTGTTTGTGTAAGCACAAAACAAACGGAGACCTGATGACTCGCGCCATCGTGTCTCCGTTTGTTTTTTATATAGGATGCAAACAACTTATCCCGCCATCAGCAGAATCAGCAGCTGTGCCGTCAGGATACGCAAGAACATGGCCAACGGATAAACCGTAGAGTAGCCTACCGCCGGAGCGTCGTTGCCGGCCAACTGGTTGGAGTAAGCAAGGGCGGGCGGGTCTGTCGTACTACCGGCAATCAGACCCATCAGCGTAAAGTAGTTCACCTTGAAGCGCAAGCGGCCGATGACACCGATGATGAGCAGCGGAATGATGGTGATGAGGAAACCTACCCCGACATAGAGGAGGCCGTCACCGCCTACCACCGTCTGCCAGAAGTTGCCTCCGGCCTTGATGCCCACACTGGCCAAGAAGAGCGAGAGCCCCACTTCGCGCAGCATCAGGTTGGCACTCATCGTGGTATAGGTGACCAGCTTGAACTTATAGCCGAAACGGCCGATGAGGATGGCG
Source organism: uncultured Bacteroides sp. (assembly GCA_945833835.1). GTDB lineage: Bacteria > Bacteroidota > Bacteroidia > Bacteroidales > Bacteroidaceae > Phocaeicola. Next base: position 36,298 of record CAMAFR010000010.1, on the reverse strand, counting down.
ATGATCAGCGGACCGCCGGCCAGACCCAGCTTCACCGGAGTAGGCATACCCGGAATGGCGATAGGCAGACTACCGAACAAGATACCCACAAAGATACCCACAAAGATGGTGACGATGTTCGGGTGGTCCAAGCGCTTCAGCTGGTTACCCATCAAGTCGGCCACCCGTTCGATGGCATCCTGCGGACCAATCACCATCACGCGGTCACCCACCTGCAGCTTCAACTGGCGGGCAGCGAACAAGTCCATACCCGAACGGTTGACGCGCGTCACATTCACCCCATACATACTGCTGAAGTGAATCTCGCCCAAGGTCTTGCCGTTGATGGCAGGCTGGGTCACCAAGATGCGGCGGGAAACCATCACCTTGGCCTGCTTGCTTTCGTTGTTCCAGTCTATTTCCTCGTGGTTGATAGGACCGATAAAGGCCGAGATGGCCTCGGCATCGTCTTGCGCACAGACCACATTGACAATATCGCCCAACTGTAAGGTCGTCTCACCGTTCGGAATGTGAATCTTGCCGTCGCGCAACATACGGGAGCAGACAAAGTCACGCCCCAAGAACGTCTGCAACTGGCAGAGCTTCTTGCCACAGAGGGCGGCGTTCTGCACCGACAGCTGTATATTAAAAGGTATCAGATGCGGGTTGGCCGCTTCCTGCCGCTGGATTTCCTCCGTCTCCTTGTCCAGGTTCACCCGGCAGATGACGCGCACCAGAATCAGCGAGAGGATGATGCCCATCACACCCAGCGGATAGGCACAGGCATAACCCATGGCAATCTGCGGACCGGCATAACCGATTTGGGACAGGGCTTCATTGGCGGCACCAAGACCCGGCGTATTCGTCACGGCACCGCAAAGAATACCCACCATCATGGGCAGCTCGATGCGCCCTTGCAGGATGTAGTACATCAGGATTGCCACCGTGACGTTCAGCGCAACGATACCCGCCGCCAACAGGTTCATCCGCACCCCGCCCTTCTTGAAGGACGAGAAGAACGACGGACCCACCTGAAGACCGATACAAAACACAAACAAAATTAACCCGAAGTCTTGAATGAAGGTCAACGTGTCCTTGTTGCCTGTAAAGCCGCAATGACCCGCCAAAATCCCGACAAACAAGACAAATGTGACCCCCAGCGATATGCCGAAGACCTTGATCTTCCCCAACAGCACACCCGCCGCTATCACAAACGCATAGAGCGCCACGATATGGGCGATGGAATTAGGGTTCGTCAACAAATCTTGTAGCCAATACATAAATTATTTATTTTGTTTAAAGATAAGGCAAAATTAGACAATTAAACAGAAATGGTCAACTGTATTCCTAATTTTTTTCACCATTCGGACAGCCATGTGCAGGAATTTTGTATATTTGCCTTTGTATGTTTATCCAACCGACATACAGTAGCACTACAATCTAATCACATATAAACACTTATTCATCATGGCTGATATAAAAACAAAGCTCTTCGCTGATTTTCCGCCTGTGAATACACAGGAATGGACAGACAAAATCATGACCGACCTGAAAGGAGCCGATTATGAGAGAAAACTGGTATGGAAAACAAACGAAGGATTCAAGGTGAAACCCTTCTACCGGAAAGAGGACCTGGAGGGACTGAAAAGCACCGAAGCCCTGCCGGGACAATTCCCTTACCTGCGTGGCAACAAGAAAAAAGACAATACCTGGTACATCCGGCAGGACATACAGGTGACCGACCCGGCCACAGCCAACGCCAAAGCACTCGATTTGCTGAACAAAGGTATCGACTCACTGGGATTCCGACTGAAAGCCAAGGACCTGAGTGCCGACTACCTGAGCACCCTGTTGCAAGACATCTGCTGTGACTGTATCGAACTGAATTTCTCCACCTGCCAGGGACACACCGTCAGGCTGGCGCAGCTGCTCACCGACTACTTCAACGAAAAAGGCTATGCGCCCGAAAGTCTGACGGGCTCCATCAACTTCGACCCCATCAGCAAACTGCTCGAAAAAGGCAAAGACACCCGTGTCCTCATCGGCCAGGCGGCAGAGCTGGTGAACATCCTGGCCCCCTACCCCAAATTCCGCTGCATCGCCGTCAATGCCGCCGACCTGAACAACGCCGGTGCCTACTGCTACCAGGAACTGGGATATGCGCTGGCCTGGGGCAACGAATACCTGAACACGCTGGTGGAGGCCGGTGTGCCTGCCGCCCTTGCCGCCAAAAAGATCAAGTTCAACTTCGGCGTCGGCTCCAACTATTTCATGGAAATCGCCAAGTTCCGCGCCGCACGTATGCTGTGGGCCGACATCGTACAGCAATACCGTCCCGTCTGCACCCGCACCGACTGCAAGAACACGGCCGAAGACGGCACCTGCCTGTGTGCCTGCAAGATGGACGTACACGCCACCACCTCGACCTTCAACCTGACTTTGTTCGACGCACACGTCAACCTGCTCCGCTCGCAGACCGAAGCCATGAGCGCCGCCATTGCCGGTGTCAGTTCGTTGACCGTCACTCCTTTTGACCAAGCCTACGAAACGCCCGACGAGTTTGCCGAACGCATCGCGCGCAACCAGCAGCTCCTGTTGAAGGAGGAGGTGCATCTGGACCGGGTGGTAGATGCCGCGGGCGGCTCTTACTACATCGAGAACCTGACGGCCTCCATCGCCGGACAGGCCTGGAACCTGTTCTTACAGACCGAAGAACAAGGCGGATTCTTACAAGCCGCCACTGCCGGAACCGTACAGACCACTGTCAACGCCAGCAACAAGGCACGCCATGAGGCGGTCTCCCGACGGAAGGAAATCCTACTGGGCACGAACCAGTATCCGAACTTCTTGGAACGGGCCGACGGAAAGGCGCCGATCGCCAAGGCCTGCGGTTGCGGCGGCAGCCACCACAGTACCTGCGAGAAGCCGTTCGAGAAACTGAACACCGACCGTGCCGCCAGCGAGTTTGAAGCCCTCCGCCTGCAAACCGAGCTTTCAGGCAAACGTCCGAAAGCGTTCATGCTGACCATCGGCAACCTGGCCATGCGTCAGGCCCGTGCCCAGTTCTCGTGCAACTTCCTGGCCTGTGCGGGATATGAGGTCATCGACAATCTGGGCTTCAAGAGCATCGACGAAGGGGTGGAGGCCGCCCTGAAGGCCCACGCCGACATCGTTGTGCTCTGCTCAAGCGATGACGAATATGCGGAATATGCCATCCCCGCTTTCCAGGCACTCGGCGGAAGGGCCATGTTCATCGTAGCCGGCGCACCGGCCTGCATGGACGACCTGAAAGCAGCCGGCATAGAGAACTTCATCCACGTGCGCTGCAACGTGTTGGAAACCCTGAAGTCATACAATGAGAAATTAGGCATCTGACCCCCGTGGCTTTCTGCCGCCGTGTTCAATGACAAAAAACATACACCATGAGAAAAGAATTTAAGAACATCGACATATTCGCCAACTTCCATCCGCAGGACGGAAGCAAATGGCAACAAGAAAACGGCATCACTGCCGACTGGAAAACACCGGAACAGATTCTGGTGAAACCGGTCTATACCAAAGAAGACCTGGAAGGAATGGAACACCTGGACTATGCGGCCGGCATCCCCCCGTATCTGCGCGGACCGTATTCCATGATGTACACCTTCCGCCCGTGGACCATCCGCCAATATGCCGGATTCTCCACCGCCGAAGAGTCCAACGCCTTCTACCGGCGCAACCTGGCCTCCGGACAGAAAGGCCTGTCGGTCGCCTTCGACCTTCCCACCCACCGCGGCTATGACCCCGACCATCCCCGTGTGGTGGGCGACGTGGGCAAAGCCGGCGTGTCCATCTGCTCGCTCGAAAACATGAAGGTACTGTTCGACGGCATTCCGCTGAACAAGATGTCCGTGTCCATGACCATGAACGGCGCGGTGCTGCCCGTCATGGCCTTCTACATCAACGCCGGTCTGGAGCAAGGAGCCCGGCTGGAAGAGATGGCCGGCACCATCCAGAACGACATCCTGAAAGAATTCATGGTGCGCAACACCTATATCTATCCGCCCGCCTTCTCCATGAAAATCATTTCGGACATCTTCGAATACACGTCGCAGAAGATGCCGAAGTTCAACAGCATCTCCATCTCGGGCTACCACATGCAGGAAGCCGGCGCCACCGCCGACATCGAGCTGGCCTACACACTGGCCGACGGTCTGGAGTACCTCCGCGCCGGAGTGGCCGCCGGCATTGACATTGACGCCTTCGCTCCCCGCCTCTCCTTCTTCTGGGCCATCGGCATGAACCATTTCATGGAAATCGCCAAGATGCGCGCCGCCCGTATGCTGTGGGCGAAGATTGTCAAGCAGTTCAACCCCAAGAACCCGAAGTCACTGGCACTGCGCACCCACTCGCAGACCTCGGGCTGGTCGCTCACCGAGCAAGACCCCTTCAACAACGTAGGACGTACGTGCATTGAGGCCATGGCGGCCGCTCTGGGGCACACCCAGTCCCTGCACACCAACGCACTCGACGAGGCCATTGCCCTGCCTACCGACTTCTCGGCACGCATCGCACGCAACACGCAGATTTACATTCAGGAAGAGACGCAAGTGTGCAAGAACATTGACCCGTGGGGAGGCTCCTATTATGTGGAATCGCTCACCCACGAACTGGCGCACCGGGCTTGGGAGCACATCCAGGAAATCGAGAAGCTGGGCGGCATGGCCAAGGCCATCGAGACCGGCATCCCCAAGATGCGTATCGAGGAAGCGGCAGCCCGCACCCAGGCACGCATCGACTCGGGCGAACAGACCATCGTGGGCACCAACAAGTACCGCTTGGAAAAGGAAGACCCGATTGACATCCTCGAAGTGGACAACACCGCCGTACGGCAGGAACAGATCGAGAACCTGCGCCGGCTGAAGGAAGGCCGCAACCAAGCGGAAGTGGACAAGGCACTGGCCGCCATCACCGAATGTGTACGCACCGGCAAGGGCAACCTGCTCGAACTGGCCGTTGAAGCCGCACATGTCCGCGCCACGCTGGGCGAAATATCCGATGCGTGTGAAGCGGTGGTAGGACGTTATAAAGCAATCATCAGAACTATATCAGGCGTGTATTCATCAGAAAGTAAAAAGGATGCAGACTTCGCAAGAGCTTGCGAACTGACCGAGGAATTTGCAAAGAGAGAAGGTCGCCGTCCCCGTGTCATGATAGCCAAGATGGGACAGGACGGACACGACCGTGGAGCCAAAGTGGTAGCGACAGGATTTGCCGACAGCGGATTCGACGTGGACATGGGACCCTTGTTCCAGACACCGGAAGAAGCCGCCCGCGAGGCGGTGGAAAACGATGTCAACGCCGTAGGTGTCTCCTCATTGGCAGCCGGACACAAGACCCTTATCCCGCAGATCATTGCCGAGCTGAAACGCTTGGGACGTGAAGACATCATGGTGTTCGCCGGCGGTGTCATCCCCGCACAAGACTATGACTTCCTCTATCAGGCCGGCGTAATGGCCATTTTCGGTCCGGGTACATCGGTCGCCAAGTGTGCCTGCCAAATCATGGAGCTGCTGCTGGAAGAATAACCTTCCCCTCCAACAGAGGCCCAGAACCGACACACCTTCATAGAACGGCATCCCCACCGATGCCGCCTATGAAGGTGTTTTTGCACCCTCGTTCATCGCCGTTCATCCACCGTTCGGTTTTCGGGCCCTCCACACGGTTTTCACACGCCGTCGTTCATACCCTCTAAGGACGTACGTCCATAGGTGCCCAGGACGTACGGGCAGAGCATCTTAGGACGTACGGGCAGAGACCCTTTGAACGTACGTCCATAGAACACCAGGAAGTACGGCCACTGATGACCTGGAAGAACGACCACTGATGACCCATGCACACGACCACTGATGACCCATGCACACGACCACTGATGACCCAGCAGGGTGGCTGCCTCCCAACACCAGTTACACAAAGCAATCAGTCGGCCTGACTTTGGTTCTTCTCCAACCATTGCAGCCGGCGCATATCGGGCAGATGCCGGATGGAGAAATGGTCAAACCTGGCCTGAAAGCCGTCACCGTCCGGACAGGCACCCATGATGCCCACCATGACCGGATGGTTGTCTTGCAGCCAGGCGTTCCGCATCATCGTGTACTCCTTGTCATCAAACGAATAAAAGATTTCCACGGCATCGAGTCGGCGCACCGCCTTCAGCCAGACATAGGGAACGGGCTTTTCCAGCGGTATGATACTCCAATCACTCGTATGATGGGTGACAACGGTACTGAGGTTGTATTTCCCGTCTACAAACTCAATGCCCGCCTTGATGTAGTTCTCATGATCCACCCGCAGCATCAGTCCCGACTGGTCGAAACGGGCTGTGTAGTCGCCGGATATTCTCACCTTCACTTCAAACTCACCCCCACGCAGGGTGTACAAGAACGGGGCGTCATCTACCGTGAACCCATAGTGCGAGATACGCCAATAATCGGTCTGCGAAGGAACCTGCATCGACAGTGCGTTGTTTTCGATGCTCCACTGCTCCGGTTCATTGAACCACTGCATTTTCTCCAATGACTGTGCCATGCCCGTACAGGCAGCGACCGCCATCGTACCACTTAACAATAATCTTTTCATTTCAGTCATATCTATAACCATTCTTTTTATTTATTTTTGCAAAGGTAAGCCATTGCCTGTTACCGCACAATGACTATAAATAACCATTTTCGTACGACCAGATGGATAATACCATAGACAGACTGAACAAAGAATTCTTCTCACAGGATTTCGAGACGGAACAGCCGTATGGGGCAATGCTGGACAGCTACCAGTCCATGGCCCGCAACTATGCGCGGATGGAGCATGCCATCGCCGTTTTGAGCGACTTGCGCACCAACACGAGCTACCTCTATTATGGCAAGTTCGCCCAAACGCTGGGCATCGACAAATGTGGCCACGAAGAACGAATACCCTCCATTTGGGAGAAAGACATCTTCCGGCTCATACATCCGGATGATCTGGTGGACAAACACGTCCAAGAACTCTGTTTTTTCCATTTCATCAAAAAACAGCCTCCCGCCAAACGTACCGATTATTATCTGACCAGCAAACTGCGCATGAAAAACGGCCCGAACAGTTATCTGCCGGTCTTACACCGGATGTTCTATATCCCCGGACGCTCCAACGGCAGCTTGTGGCTCGCTCTTTGCCTGTACAGCCCCCTTTGGACGGACCTGCCCGCCCAATGCCTCTTCATCAACTCAGTCAACGGACAGACCGAGGTATGGGAACAGGCGCACCACACGGAAATCTTGTCCCAGCGGGAAAAGCAAGTATTGAGTTTGATTGACAAAGGGTTGACCAGCAAGGAAATCGCCAAGACCTTCACCATCAGCATACACACGGTGAACCGACACCGCCAGGAGATCCTGGGAAAACTCCAAGTGAAAAACTCCATCGAAGCCTGCCGGGTGGCCAAGCATCTCAAGCTGATAGGATGAAGATGGCCCTATATACAAAGAAAGGACACACAGCGGCGGCGTGTCCTTTCTTTATACATCAAGCGTTTTATTTCGAGAGCTGTCTGACCACGTTCTAGGCAATGCGCGAAGAGGTCTTGCGGCTGTCCTTCTCCAACTGCTCCCGGTTGTCCAGCGCCATGCTGGTGAAGTAATGGTTGCCGCGCGCCACTTCCCGGTGACGGTTGTCGTAGAGCGAGTAGCTCGTGATGTGGAAGAGGGTGCGCAAAGGTTTCTCCTGCCACTTCAGGTAATGACGGTTCAGCAGCAACACATAGTCGGCATCCGCCGTGTCCATCCACTGGCGGTACGCCGCCTCGTCTACCTGGCTCAGGTCGGCGTACTGTGCCTCCTCGTCCTCGCCCTTCACCGACACACGCTCCATCCAGCCAGAGACCGACGGTCCCTCCACCCGAAGGAACTGGTAACGCCGGTCCTTGTTAGCACGGACAATGTTGTCGGCCACCGCCCGGTTGTAAACGTAGTCAATGCTGTCTTCGGGCAGTCCGGTCTCTTCCGCGATCATGGAAAGCGGGAAAAAATTGGAGTCTACATTGTCGGGCAGTCCCACTACCAGGATTTTCTTCACCTTCACTTCGTTTTCCGACTTGGCGGTCTCGGCGGGCCGTCCGGCCCTGACGGTCGTCAGTAGCAAGGCAGACATACACACCATCGTTAGCATTCTCTTGAAATAAATTGTCTTCATTTGCTTGTCCTCCTTTTATGATTACGTGTGCAAAGTTACGGGGGAGATGTTACAGAGCTATTGAGCCGAGGTTACGTTTGCTGCACGGCGGGCGGGAGTGCCTCCCAGCAATGACAGCGCGTCCACAGGGCGGTCGGTGGTGATGAAGTCCACCTGCCCTTCGGCCAACTGACGGATGTGTCCGTCGTCGTTCACGGTCCAGGCGTTGACCGTCATCCCCCACCGGTGGGCCTCGGCAATCCATTCGGGTTGCTCTTCCAGCACCTTGTAATGGTAGTCAATGCCGTTGATGCCCCAATCGTACAACTCCTTCGGTGCCTTGTCGCTGCGCAGGTAGGAGATAGACGACGATGGAGTTTGTGCCACCAGCTGCCGGCACACATTCAGGCTGAACGAGATGTATTCCACCTGCCGCTCCATGCCGAGTGCCTTCACGCGGTCCACCACAAGCCGCACCAGGGTGTTCTCCTCTTGTGCCGTCTTGTGGGGCTTTATCTCCAGAATGAGCTGCACGCCCGGCTGTTCTTTTCCGGCAGCCAAGTAGGCATCCAAGGTGGGCAGCACCTCCCCGTTCTTCAGCCGCAGTTGCTGCAGCTGGGGATAGGTGGTTTCGGCGATGACCCGTCCCTGAATGTCATCGTCGTGGTTCACCACGGCCACGCTGTCTTTCGTCAGCTGCACATCGAACTCCGAGCCATAGACTCCCGCCCGGGCAGCTTCGCGCAACGAGGCCAACGAGTTTTGGGCACCAGCGACTCCATTCCAATAGCCCCGGTGGGCTATCACTCTTGTCTGTCCGGACGCGGCCAGCACGGTTCCTCCGAGCAAGGCGCACGCCATTATTCTTTTCCATTCCATAGTAAGTTCCTTTCTGTTTGTTTTGTGGGTCAGAATCCGTATCTCAGTCCTATCTGCACCTGGAAGGGCGTACCGCTCAGGCTGGACACCCCCGTATTGGCGTTCACGTTGTAGACGAACTGCTGCTGCTCCTGGTCGAAGCCCTTGATGCTGTACACATTCTGTTTGCCCAGACTGTGATTGGCTCCCCATTTCTTGCTCAGCATGTTGGCCACATTAAAGATGTCTACCGACACTTCGAGGCTCTGGGTGCCGAAAGTCTTGAACTTCTTCGCCAGGCGCAGGTCCAGCGTGCCGTAGAAACCGTTCACACCGCCGTTGCGCTCGGCCACCTTTCCGAAGCTCTTGCGCAGGTAGTCCTTCACGCTCTGCTCGGCATCGGGATTGGACAGGATGGCGTTGATGCCGTCGCGCAGGTAAGCGGGAGTGGCGGCGTCGTTCGGGTCGTAAATATAGGCCAGGTCATTGGAAGAGACAAAGTCGCCGTTCACATTCCCGTTCACCGCCAACGAGTAGCGTGTGCCACCGATGCCCGAGAAGCGAGCGCCTACCGTGATGCCCCAGAACGTGGGCGCCGATCCATAGACCACCAGCTTGTGGCGGAACTGGTTGTTGGAGTAGGTCATCCGGCTCAAGTCGCGCGGGTCGTCGGTCACCATCTGCGAAAGGGTGGCCGAGTTGGCGACGTTGCCGTTGTAGGAGGTGTTGTCTTTCGTGTCATTCCACGTATAGCTGAAGGACAGCTCCCCGTCTTTGTAGTAGCGCCAGGTACCGTCGATGGTCAAGGCGAACTGGTTCACCTTGCCGCCGCTCACCAGTTCGAGCACACGGCCCACCTTGGTGCTCTTGCGTCCCTGTTGCCAGTCCAGCGTGCCGTTGGCGTTGATGGTGGAAGCCGGCACATAGACACCCCGGTTCCCCTCGGCCGCCAGACGGAAACAAGGTTCGTCCACCATGTTGCGGTCCACGTACATGTAGTTGTTGCGCCCCAGCGTCATGTAGCCGCCCACGCTCACCTTCAGGCGGTCGCTAAAGAAGTGGGTGTAAGAGAAGTTGGCCTTATACACCGTGGGCACCTTGGCATCTTTGCCGTTCATGTTGATGGTGGGCACGGCCAGCGAGGCATACTTCGGATCCTTCAGCAGCTGCGTACCGGGAGCCGTCAAGGGGTCCTTGCGATAGCTCGGGAAGTCCGGCACCGGCACTAAGTGGGGCTGTTCCGGCGTGTTCTGAATATCAACAGACATCACCTTCGTGCCGTCGAACACCATGTTGTTGATCATCGCATAGTTGTTGATGTCCGAAGCGAAGATGCCGGCACCCACCCGCAGGATGTCCATGTGACGGTCGTTGAAGTCCCAAGTAATCTGCACGCGCGGCTGAACCTGGAAGGAAGACAGCCCGTTGTCGGTGCGGAGACCCAGCTCGTCATACACCAGCTGGCTGAAGTTGCCTTTGTTGAAATAGGTGGCATTGTCCAGACGAAGTCCCGCCATCAGCTCGAAGCCTTTGAACAGCTTGGTCTGCAATTGGGCATATACCCCCGCGTTGAGGATGTTCTGCCGCACCCGCTGGTCGGGGTCGAGGTACACCTCGCGCACATAACGGTAAGGCTTCATGGCCTCGAAGTTGTCCAGCCCCGTGAAGTAGAAGCGTCCGTTGGCCTCGCTGCCGTAGCGGGAGTTCATATTCGTGTACATGAGGTCGAAGCCATAGGTGTAGTTCACCTTGTTGGTGTTGTAGTAATAATTGTCCACCAGCTGCACCACATGGTTATAGAAGTTCTCGGGTGAGTAGCGCTGTCCGCCCAGCTGGATGGTGGTGGTGGCTGTCTTGCCGTCGATGTCGGAGGCCACACGCTCCACAATGGCCCGCGGGATGTTGGCCGACGGCAGCTCACTGCCCGGCATGGACTTCTCCAAAGTATAGAGGTGCTGCAGCTTCAGCTCGTTGGTGCTGCGCGGCCCCAGCACGGAACGGAGGGTGGCGGTGGCGCTGTTGTTGAGCGAATGCACGTCGCCATACACCTCATAGAGGTTGATGCTGCTGTTGTCGCCCAGCCCCATGTTGTTTTGGTCGTCTACGAAGTTGTCGGTGAAAGTCAACAGGTTCGTGGCGTTGATCTGCCAGTCTAAACGGCCGAACACGGCATCCGTGCCTTGCTTCTTGTCGAACGCGCCAAACTGTGCGTGGTCGGACACTCCGTATTTGCGGCGGGCGATGTCGAGGTAACGGTCGCGGGTGTCGGCCGTCAGGTTCAGCCGTTTCTCATCGGCCACGCTTTGGATATCGGCGATGTAGAGCGGGCGTGAATCGGCCTGGTGGTCCCACGAGAGGAAGAAGTGCAGACGGTCTTTCTTGATGGCGCCGCCCAGCGAAGCGCCGAACTGATAGGTGGAGAAATCGTTCGACCGCCGGTTGCCCCGGATGTCATAGCCGCTCGACAGCCAGTCGGCGCGCAGGAAGGTGAAGGCACTACCCGTGAGGCGGTTCGTTCCCGACTTGGTCACGGTACTGATGGTACCACCTCCGGCCCGTCCGTTGGTCACGGCATACTCGTTAGTCACCACCTTGAACTCCCGGATAGCCTCCATCGAGATAGCGTAAGGCACACTGTTGCGACTCGTGGTGCTGCCACCCGAAGTGGGCCCCTTGGCACTCATGCCGTCGATGGTGTAGTTGGTGGAGGAGGCCAGCTGTCCCGACAGGCTGGTGCCGGTGCTGAGCGGTGAGAGGTCAATCAGCGAGGTGAAGTTACGTCCGTTCACCGGCAGCTTGTTCAGGTCGTTGGCCGTCACCGAAGTGGCGGCACCCGTGGTCGATGCGGTATTTCTCAGCGAGTTGGCCACCACCTCTACCGCCTGCATCACCACGCTTTCCTCCTTGAGTTGGAAGTCCAGTCGCAGCACGTCGCCCTGGTTCAGGGTATAGCCCGTCTTCTTCTGGTCGCCAAAGCCCACATACTTCACCGTAATGGAATAAGGGGAGCCCAGCGGGAGCTGTTTCACGATGTATTCGCCCGACTCGTTCGTGATGGAACCGGTCGTGAAACCGGTCGACTCGTTCTTGATCTGAACGGTAGCTCCAATCACCCCTTCTCCGGTGTCGTCAGTGACGACACCTTTCACGATGGCCCGGTAATCCTGTGCCGACGCTGTGCCGGCTATGACGACAGCCGGTAACAGCAGAAGGTCTTTCCATGTAAACAATCTTTTCATCTTTTTGTGGTTTTTATGATTACGCCACAAAAGTATCGGAGGCAGATGACAGTCCTGTTTCAACGGGAACACATCTCTATTGCAAGCCCGATGGCCCAGCCCCCTCTATACAAGACAAGCCCCCTCCGATAAAAAAAGGACACGTCGCAATGGCGTGTCCTTTTTTTATCGGAGGGGTTGCTTTTCTTTTATCAGATACCCAAAGACTTCTTCACAGCGTCAATCTTGGCGGTAGCCTCAGCCTGTGCGCTCTTGTAGCACTTCGCACACTTCATTTCGCCCGGCAATTCCATGTAGAACTTGATCTTAGGTTCTGTGCCCGACGGACGAACCGATACCTTCGTACCGTCTTCAGTGAAATACTGCAGCACGTTGGAAGTGGTCGGCATATCGATGTCGCTCACCGTGCCGTCGCCGGCCGTAGCCTTCAGTGTCTGGTAGTCCTTGGCCAGTACCACCTTCGAGCCACCCAATTCTTTCGGCGGGTTGGCGCGGAAGTTCTCCATCATCGCCTTGATCTCATCGGCACCCGTCTTACCCGGTTTCACAACGTTGACAGTCGTTTCTTTCGAGAAGCCGTATTCCAGATAGATTTCCATGAGGACATCATACAAGGTCTTGCCCTGGTCTTTGGCCCATGCGCAGATTTCGGCCAGCAATGTACAAGCTGAAACGGCGTCTTTGTCACGTACGAAGTCTTCAGCCAAGAAGCCGTAGCTTTCCTCACCACCACCGATGTACTGTTCCTTGCCTTCGCGCAGACGGATTTCGCGGGCAATCCACTTGAAGCCGGTGTAGCAGTCCAACATCTTGATGTTGTTCTTTTCGGCCACCTTCTTGATGAGTTCGGTTGTCACGATGGTCTTCACTACAAATTCGTTGCCCTGCATCTTGCCCATGGCAATGCGGTTCTTGATGATGTAGTACAAGAAGAGGAGACAAGTCTGGTTACCGTTGATCAGTACCCATTCGCCGTTGTCGTCCTTGCAGGCCATGCCCACACGGTCGGCATCCGGGTCAGAAGCCATCACGATGTCGCCATCGATTTCCTTGGCCAGGTTGATGGCCAATGTCAATGCCTCGGCATTTTCAGGATTCGGAGAGATAACGGTGGGGAAGTCGCCGCTTTCCACCATCTGTTCGGGAACGCAATGAACGTTCTCGAAGCCCCACTGCTTCAAGGCCTGCGGAATCAGCATCATACCTGTACCGTGAATCGGAGTGTAGACAATCTTCAGGTCTTTCTGACGCTTGATGACTTCGGGGTCGATGGAGATGCCATGTACCTTTTCGAGGTAGATGTCGTCCACGTCCTTGCCCACAATCTGGATCAGTTCCTTGTTGCCCTGGAACTTGATGTCTTCTACAGAAGTCACTTTCAACACTTCGTCGATGATGCCGGTGTCATGCGGAGCCAATACCTGTGCACCGTCGTCCCAATAAGCCTTGTAGCCGTTGTATTCCTTCGGGTTATGAGAAGCCGTAATGTTGATACCGCTCTGGCAGCCCAGTTCGCGGATGGCGAAAGACATTTCGGGAGTCGGACGCATACCGTCGAACAGATATACCTTGATGCCGTTGGCAGAGAAAATGTCGGCAGAGATTTCGGCGAACTTGCGGCTGTTGTTGCGGCAGTCATGACCTACCACTACCGAGATGTCGGGTTTGCCGGCAAAACATTTGTTCAAGTAGTTGGCCAGACCTTGTGTAGCGGCACCTACCGTGTAGATGTTCATGCGGTTGGTTCCGGCACCCATGATACCGCGCAAACCGCCTGTACCGAATTCCAAGTCTTTATAGAAAGCGTCAATCAAAGCTGTCTTGTCAGGATTTTCCAACATCGCCTTCACTTCAGCCTGGGTTTCTGCATCGTAAGCGGGGGTTAACCATTTCTGTGCTCTTTCCGTGCACTGTTTAATCAATTCTTCGTTTTCCATGATGTTATAAATTTATAAGTGTTTTTCCAATCTTATCTGATAGCAAAAATAAACGATTCTTTGAAATTATCCTAATAAAAAAAGATGTATTTTAAACGAATAGATTAAAATAAAGCGGGAAGAAAGGCGGTGCGGGATTACTTCGCCACTTTATAGCGTACACCTGTTTCCTTGACCACCTGTTTGAGGAAGTCTTCCGGATAACCGGGGCGGGAAACGGCGGCATTGCTGCCTGTCTCGGGGCGCACCAGCCTGCCGTTCTGCACCGGCTTCACGGCCCCGTCGTTGTAGCGGACAATCAGGAATTCGCCGAGCCGCTTCCAGCTGTCCACCGCCGTCTGGGCCGTCATCTGGGTATAGTTGGTCAGGAAGGCCTTGGCCTGTTGCGGATTTTCGGCATACAGCTTCATGGCTTCGCTCTCGATGCCTGCCTGTGCTCCGGCAAACATATCCTCCAGGCTGTTCTGCACGGTACGCATATCGCCTATCATCAGGTCATAACGGGGACGGATCATATCGGCCACCCAGTTGTAAATCCAGAAGGCGGAGTTCCAGGAGAAGGTGACACAATCGCCCTCGTGTTCCGAGTAGGAGGCCGGCACGACGTCGGTATTGCAGTAGACGGGGGTGAAGACGGTCATGTTGGCGTCATCCAATCCGAACCACAGCACACCGCCGATGGCATCGGGCAGATTGGCACGCATCTGGGAGACGAAGACAAACGCACTCTGCTGGGTAGAGATGGGGCGTTCGTTGAAATATTCTTCCCCATCGACCTTGAACGTCAGCGGCGAAAGGCGGTAAGGCGTATGGAACGGACCGGCACCGGCATCTTTGGTAATGTCGAGGGGGGTGCCTTCGTAATGGTCGCGCATGGCCTGCTGCAAGTCGCGGACAGAGATTTTCCGGTCGGGCTTCACATAGAGAGGCATGGCCTCCTGGCTCTCGCCCTGGATATAGGGCAGGTAGGCCTCGCCGGTGGCCTTGCTGAACTGGTTGAAGTAGCTCCACACGCGGGCGTCGCAGAAACGCACCCCTCCGAAGTCCAGCGGGTTGTAGGCATCGGCAAAGCTGAAGTCCTTGTTGGCCCCGTCGAAATAGCCTTTCTCACGGGCAAACGAAATCACGTCGGGCGCATACACGCAGTTGTTCTTGTCGTTCAGAGGGAACTGACGAATACGGCTCTGGTTGGCATGGGCGGCAATGCAGTCATCGGGCACCCGGACGGCGACCCACACCGCCCCTTTCGAACCGGGACCTTTGCCGACCATTTCCAGGATCCAAGCCTCATTGGGGTCGGCAATCGTGAACGATTCGCCTCCGCTGTGATAGCCATATTCCTTCACCAGCTCGGTCATCACCTTGATGGCTTCCTTGGCCGTGCGCGAACGCTGCAGGGTGACGTAAATCAGGCTGCCGTAATCCAGAATGCCGCTGTCGTCCACCAGTTCGGGACGACCGCCGAAGGTCGTTTCGCCAATCGTCACCTGAAACTCGTTCATGTTTCCGATGACATTGTACGTCTGCTTCACTTCCTTAATCTTGCCCAGGTATTTCCCGTTCTCCCAATCATAGATTTCGCGGAACGCCCCATCGGGATGGGTAGCGGCCGGATAATGACACAAGAAACCGAACATGCCATACGAATCGGCCGAATAAGACACCAGTACGGAGCCGTCGGCAGAGGCTTTCTTACCGACGATAAGGTTGGTACAAGCCCAACCTTGGGCGGCTGTCACCGCCAGCAGCACCACGGCTGCAAACCATTTTTTCATCATAGCTTTTTATTGTTTAGTGATTGATATTCTTTAAAAACGATATGCTTTGCGGGTCTCGTTGCCGCAACCGTCGGTCACGACGACCTCCGCCGTATGGGGTACTCCCTTCCGGATACGTTCGGGGTCGACAATCGCCAACGTACTGCCCTTGCGGGCAAAGAGCACAAACTCCCCGTCGACATAGACTTTATAGGAGGCGATGCCCGTTTCGGCATCACTGACAGTGAACCGCAGGTTGCGGCGTGTCCTCCAGGTGTTCTGCCCCACCGGGGTCACCCGGGGCGGCACCGTATCTACTGCCACGGCAAAAGTGCCCAGCTCGCGGACTTTGGCCTTCACCCATCCGTCGTCTGTCACGGTTCCTCCCATCGAGGCACGCCACGTTCCCTGTTGCTGCACGATGTAATACTTGCTGAGGTCTGCCACCGGGAAATGGCGGATGCCGATAGACAGGTCGCAATAGCCATGCAGCGGATGTCGGCCCATGTCCAGCACATACTCGGAAGAGATGCCGGAGGTGTCTCCCTTCACCTGCGTGCGCAATTCGACATCTTCGTACACATATCCTTTGGGCACCACCAGCTCCATGCCGGGCTCCTGAATGACGTTCGCCTTGTTCCAACACAGCATCCGGTCGGACGTAGGGACACTCTCCGGGATGTCCTGCCGTTTGCCTCTCACCGTGAACCGGCAGGTCTTGCGGTTGCCGAAGTCATCCTCCAGCTCATAGCGGAAATGATAATCACGCTCCTCGTCAATCGTGACGACTCCCCGCCGCCCTGCAGCCCGGAGCAGCCGCAGACGGTTGCCCGGCAAGATGCCCGAACGCATCAGCAGACGGCCGTTGCGCCGCCACTCCTCGTAGTCAATGAAACCGTTGATCATCCGGTTCTCATCGGGGGCCACTTCGTCCGTCGTACTGTTGAACACTTCCACATCATCTACATACAGCGTCACCGAATGGACACCGTAATGGTTGGCCGTGCCGTCCATATAATCCTTGGCACTGATGGCGGTGTAGAGTTCTCCCCAAGCCGTGTACACCTGGTTCAACGCACTGACCGGCACAATCTTCCTGGCCGCCGCTCCATTCACCACCCCTTTGCCCATGACGGGATAGAACCCTACCCATCCGGGCACCGGCGCTTTGGTGTCCGTCAGCAGATGCCGGAAGAACGGCAACGGATTGACATACGTCCCGTCGGCGGTCCGCCGCAGTTCCAAATGCAGGTGCGGCCCGGCCGATGCCCCTTCGTTCCCACTCAGGGCAATGAGCTCCCCTTGCTTCACGGGAAAGCGGTCCGGTTCTATCGGCACATCGCAGACAAAGGTCTCATGCGCATACTGATACTCGCGTAGGAACGCCTGCACCGCAGGAGCAAACGCCACGATGTGTCCATATACAGAGGTGTATCCGTTGGGATGCGTCACATACACCGCCTGTCCGTAACCGCCGTGCTGCACCAACACGCGCGACACATAACCGTCGGCGATGCTGTAAATGGGTTTTCCGGTGACGCCCTCGGTCTTGATGTCTATCCCGCCGTGAAAATGGTTGGGACGCAACTCGCCGAAATTGGCGCTCAGCAGCAAAGGGAAATCAAAAGGTGAGCGGAACGTCACCGAATCCGGTTCCACCGCCTGCCCTCCCACTGTCAGGGCAGCCAGCATCATTCCTATCAGCAGCCTCCTCATCACCTTTCCAGCTCATCCGAACGAATCCCCAGCGCCTGCAGTACCGAAAAGCCCAGCTGCTCGAAACAGCCGACCGTCTCTCCAGTAGGCAGATTCATGCCAAACTGCACCACCTTCTCTTTTTTCTGCAGCGCGCCCAACGCTTTTGTCCATTCTTCCGTATAGGCCTCCTCATCCGGCACCAGCAGCACCCGGGCAGCCTCTTCCGATTCGGCCAGCAACAGCAGGGTCTCGGCAAACAGTTCCTCACGGGTGGCCATCCCCGACGGCTGGAAAGCATAAAGGGAAAACCGGCCCAAAGGGCTGTCGAAACCCACCTCATTCAGCTCCTTCGGCAGCTGTGAGGGCACGCAAGCCTGCATCCGCTCCTTCCCTCCTTCATAAACAAAAATCACCTGTATCTCCTGATTCGCATCGGACGGCAGTCCGGCATCGAGCAAAAGACATTCCAGCAGCGTGGCCAAATCGGCTTTCGGCAAATCCCGGCCTATCCGGCCACTGAAATAGCGGGCCAGGCCGGCTACTGTGCGGTCCAGCCCCATCGCATCCACCAACAGTACGTTCGGGGCAAATTGTATTTTAGCTTTTTCCATTGTTTTTACG
Organism: uncultured Bacteroides sp.; assembly: GCA_945833835.1. Classification (GTDB taxonomy): domain Bacteria; phylum Bacteroidota; class Bacteroidia; order Bacteroidales; family Bacteroidaceae; genus Phocaeicola. The sequence goes on along the minus strand of CAMAFR010000010.1, from coordinate 18,025 downwards.
TGAGTTCGATATCTGTTCCATGCGTCCAAAGGTACGGAGATTTATTGTATGGTGGATGGTTTCTGCCAGAAATTTGCAGTCCGTCCATCTCCCGTCAGCGACTATTCCTCTTTTCTCATTTCATGGTGTGTGCTGATTTCGAACGAATCCTGTTCCTCCCACTGACTATTCTGAAATTCCAGATACTCCTTTTCGCTTGATTTCATTTCTTTCAGCAGTTGAGGTATGGTAGCGCCGTAAAAATCCTTGTACCCTTTCAATAAAGACATATAGAGGTTTGCATAATAATCTGGTACAAAACCTTCCCGAATCAACTCCTCTGCTGTTTGCTGTATGTTTTTGTCTTCGGCCCCTGATTTTTTGACCGCCTGTTGCAAGACGTTCCACTGTATGCTGTTAAGACGTTCCATTTCCTCCACACACTTTTTGTCCACCTGGATGGCCAACGAGAATACGGTGTAAAGTGCCTGATTGCCTATCTGACGCATGACGTTAGGGTCGTAGAAATACATTTCGAGGCTGCCGTTCAGTCCACTGAACTGATAATTTCCAATCACGTTCATATACTTCTTGATGACACTGTCTGCAACGCCCTGCATACTCTTCCCATTCTCTTTGTATATCGCAAGCAGTCCTTCGCAAGCCTTTAATTGTCCGTCTATCGACTCCATCTTATGATTGGCCGCCACACTATCGGCCTTGAGCTTCTCGATGACCTTAAACATGATGATCCGTCCCTGCTCCCTGTCATGCCGAATCTCGGAATAGTAGGTCACTCCGATGGTCAATGCGATACCGATGACGGTGGCAAGCACGTTTGACAACACGCCCAGCCACCATGCTTTGTCTGAAAACAGCCTGCTCCAAAATCGTCTTTCCTTATTATCCTTCTGTTGTTCCATGTTGGGTGTCATTCTATTTCTAAGCCATCAGAGGCAGGACAAAGATAGCAATGAAATCTGAGAAACCCACTCCTTGGAGAGGTGTTTTTTGGGGTCATGAAGTCCTTCAACTCCGAACACCCATTGATAGCACCATCGTCATTTTGTCGGATATTATGACATATTTTCAGTTGGTTTACAGCATTTTATGACAATTCGTCATAAATTTTCTTTCCAAAACGCAATGGCAGAACATTTGCAGGAGGTTCAGCGTTATTCACAACCAGAAACCAAACAGACAGAAAGGAGACAAGATATGAACTTTAACAACTTTACAATCAAATCGCAAGAGGCGGTGCAAGAAGCGGTCAATCTGGTCCAGAACCGGGGACAGCAAGCCATCGAGCCGGAGCACTTGCTGGCGGGTGTGCTGAAGGTGGGCGAGAACGTCACCAACTTCATCTTCCAGAAACTGGGCATGAACGGCGCACAAATCGAGACGGTACTTGACCGGCAGATCGCCTCCCTGCCGAAGGTGTCGGGAGGAGAACCCTACCTGAGCCGCACCACCAACGAGGTGTTGCAGAAAGCCGTGGACTTCTCTAAAGAACTCAACGATGAATATGTGTCACTGGAGGCCATCTTGCTGGCACTGCTCCATGTGAAGTCGACCGTTTCGGCACTGCTGAAGGATGCCGGACTGACCGACAAGGATCTGCGCACCGCCATCAGCGAACTGCGCCAAGGGAAAAACGTCACTTCACCTTCGAGCGAAGACACGTACCAGTCATTGAACAAATATGCCATCAATCTGATAGAAGCGGCCCGCAACGGAAAACTCGACCCGGTCATCGGCCGTGACGATGAAATCCGGCGGGTGCTCCAGATTCTGAGCCGACGCACCAAGAACAACCCTATCCTGATTGGTGAACCGGGTACCGGAAAAACCGCCATCGTGGAAGGGCTGGCGCAACGTATCCTGCGGGGCGACGTTCCCGAAAACCTGAAGAACAAACAGCTCTACTCGCTGGATATGGGAGCGTTGGTGGCCGGGGCCAAATACAAAGGTGAGTTTGAGGAGCGGCTGAAGTCGGTCATCAACGAAGTGACCCAATCAGACGGCAACATCATCCTCTTCATTGACGAAATCCACACCTTGGTGGGAGCCGGCAAGGGAGAAGGCGCCATGGACGCCGCCAACATCCTGAAGCCGGCGCTGGCCCGCGGCGAACTGCGCAGCATCGGTGCCACGACCCTCGACGAATACCAGAAGTATTTCGAGAAAGACAAGGCACTCGAACGCCGTTTCCAGACCGTCATGGTGGATGAGCCGGACACCGCCAGCTCCATCTCCATCCTGCGAGGGCTGAAAGAACGCTACGAGAACCACCATCAGGTGCGCATCAAGGACGAGGCCATCATTGCCGCCGTTGAGCTGAGCAACCGGTACATCACCGAACGTTTCCTGCCCGACAAGGCCATTGACCTGATGGACGAGGCAGCCGCCAAACTGCGGATGGAACGGGACTCGCTGCCGGAAGAACTGGATGAAATAGAACGCCGGCTGAAACAGCTCGAAATAGAGCGCGAGGCCATCAAGCGCGAAAAGGACGAGGCCAAACTGGCGCAGCTGAACAAGGAAATCGCCGAGCTGAAAGAGCAGGAAACCTCCTACAAGGCCAAATGGGAGAGCGAAAAGGCACTGGTAGGCAAGATTCAGGCCAACAAGCAGGCCATAGAGCAACTGAAGTTCGAGGCCGACAAGGCGGAACGGGAGGGCGACTATGGCAAGGTGGCCGAGATACGCTACGGCAAGCTGCAAGCCCTGGAAGCCGAAATCAAAAGCATCCAGGAAACCCTGAAAAAGCAACAGGGCGACAGTGCCATGATTAAGGAGGAAGTGACCGCCGAAGACATCGCCGACGTGGTGTCACGCTGGACAGGCATCCCGGTGAGCAAGATGCTGCAAAGCGAACGCGAAAAGCTGCTGCACCTGGAAGACGAGCTGCACCGGCGGGTCATCGGACAGGACGAGGCCATTGCCGCCGTTGCCGATGCCGTACGCCGCAGCCGTGCCGGACTGCAAGACCCGAAACGTCCTATCGGCTCCTTCATCTTCCTGGGCACGACCGGTGTGGGCAAGACGGAGCTGGCCAAGGCACTGGCCGAATACCTGTTCGACGACGAGTCGCTGATGACCCGTATCGACATGAGCGAGTATCAGGAGAAACACACCGTGTCACGACTCATTGGCGCGCCTCCGGGATACGTGGGCTATGATGAGGGCGGACAACTGACAGAAGCGGTACGGCGGAAACCATACTCGGTGGTGCTCTTCGATGAAATAGAGAAGGCACATCCCGACGTGTTCAACATCCTGCTGCAAGTTCTGGATGACGGACGGCTGACCGACAACAAGGGACGGTTGGTGAACTTCAAGAACACCATCATCATCATGACCTCCAACCTCGGCAGCTCGTACATCCAGAGCCAGTTCGAGAAAATCACGGAACGGAACCATGACCAGATAGTGGACGAGACCAAAAACGAGGTGATGAACCTGCTGAAGAAGACCATCCGCCCCGAGTTCCTGAACCGTATTGACGAGACCATCATGTTCGAACCGCTCAACCGACAGCAGATAGAACAGATTGTACGCCTGCAGATAGGCGGCATCAAACGGATGCTGGACGAGAACGGGGTCACGCTGCAGATGACCGACGAGGCCATCGACTTCATTGCCACTGCCGGCTACGACCCTGAGTTCGGTGCCCGTCCGGTGAAGAGGGCCATCCAGCGTTACCTGCTGAACGACCTCTCGAAGAAGCTGCTGGGCCAGGAAGTGGACCGCCACCGCCCCATCATCGTGGAGCGTGAGGGGCAGGCCCTGCGATTCCGCAACTGACGGCTTTTCCTCAAAAGAGAGGGGGTGTCTGGTTCGAAAACATTCTCGAACCAGGCACCCCCTTCTTCTTTTCAGGCACTCAACCTTTTACTTCAGCGTAAATTTGTGCGAGTGCAGCATGTGGGCCGGATCGAGCGCCTTGTCCAGGTCTTCCTGGGTCATGAGCTGTTTTTCCAGCACAATGTCGTAGACCGAACGGTTGGTCACCAACGCTTCCTTGGCTACCTTGCTACAGTTCTTATAGCCGATGTACGGGTTCAGGGCAGTAACGATACCGATACTGTTCTTCACCATTTCGTAGCAACGTTCGCGGTTGACGGTAATGCCGAGGATACATTCTTCCGTCAATGTCTCAATGGCATTCTTCAGCCAAGTGAGGCTTTCGAACAGGCTTTCGGTGATGATCGGCTCCATCACATTGAGTTCCAACTGACCGGCCTCAGCGGCAAAGCTGACAGTCGTATCATTGCCGATGACCTTGAAACAAACCTGGTTGGTCACTTCGGGGATGACGGGATTCACCTTGCCCGGCATGATGGACGAACCGGGGGCCTTCGGCGGAAGGTTGATTTCATTCAGACCGCAACGCGGACCGGAAGCCATCAGACGGAGGTCGTTACAGATTTTGGAGAGCTTGATGGCCAGACGTTTCAACGCCGACGAATAGCTGACGTAAGCACCGGTATCCGGAGTGGCCTCCACCAGGTCGGAAGCCGAGACGAATCCTTCGCCGGTGAGTTTGCTCAGATTGGCGGCACACAGCTTGGCAAAACCGGGGACAGCGTTCAGGCCTGTACCGATGGCCGTACCACCCATATTGATTTCATGCAGCAGTTTCACGTTACGCTCCAGGTTGAGGATTTCCTCTTCGAGGTTGTTGGCATAGGCATGGAATTCCTGGCCGACCGTCATCGGCACAGCATCCTGCAGCTGGGTACGTCCCATCTTGATGGCGTCGCTGTATTCGTCACCTTTGTAGCGCAACGCGCTGATCAGTCCGGTCAAAGCACCCACTAAGCGGACGTTCATACGGATCAAGGCCAGGCGGATAGAGGTAGGATAAACGTCATTGGTGCTTTGTCCGCAGTTGCAATGGTCGTTCGGCGAGCAGTACTGATATTCACCCTTCTGGTGTCCCAGAATCTCCAGTGCACGGTTGGCAATCACTTCATTGGCATTCATGTTGACCGATGTGCCGGCACCTCCCTGCACCATGTCAATGGGGAAATTCTCGTGCCACTGGCCGTCTACGATTTCGCGGCAAGCCTGCGAAATGGCACCGGCAATCTCATCATTGATGACACCCAGCGTATGGTTGGTCTCTACTGCCGCCAGCTTCACATACGCAATGGCAATGATGAAATCGGGGAAATCAAGCATCTTTACAGGAGAGATGTGATAATTGTTGATACCACGTTGGGTCTGTACGCCATAGAGGGCATCTGCCGGAACCTTCAATTCACCCAAAAGGTCCGACTCAATTCTGAAATTCATTTCTTGTGACATAGTTCTTAAGATTTTAAGTTCTTAGTTTTTTTAGATTATAAGCTGTTACGTTTTTATTTCTTAGGTTTTGTTCAAGAGGCTTCCCCACCGCAGGGAGATGGCGGCATTCCACCTTTGTCCACCGGCTGTCAATACAGCAGCTGCACAATGAGGTATCCCAGCCCGATGGAGACGAACGTCGTGATGAAGCCGGCCAGCTGGAACGAATGGTTCACCACAAAACGTCCGATGCGGGTGGAGCCCGTACGGTCAAAATTGATGGCGGCCACAGTCGTCGGATAATTGGGCAGGAAGAAATAGCCGTTCACCGCCGGGAACATGGCGACCAACGCCAAAGGCGGGATGCCCAGGCCGATGCCCAACGGATAGAGCGTGCGCACCGTGGCGGCCTGTGAGAACAGCATGATGGACATGAAGAAAAGGGCGATGGCGAACAAGAACGGATACTCCGTCACGATACTGGCAATATGGGTCTTGAAAAAGTCCAGATTGCCGTTGAAGAACGTATCCCCCATCCAGGCGATGCCGAAAATGGCCACCATGGCATTCATGCCTGCACCAAACACGTTGCCTTTCACGGCATGATGCACGCTGGCCTTGCCCACCAACAGAATGACGGCGGCCATGGACATCATGATGATTTCGATAATCTGAGGCATGGTGATGAAATGCCTTACCCCATCCACCACATACGACGGACGGATGCTGGGAACACTGCCGTAGAGCACAATCAGGAAGACACCGAACACAAAGGCAATCACGGCATATTTGGCCCGCGGATTGGGGTTCTTGATCATCTCGTCAATGATGCGGCTGTCCTCCTCGGGGTTGATGATGCCTTTGGCCACCCGTTTTTGGTAGACGGGGTCGTCCTCCAGCTCGACACCGACCCGGTTCTGTACAAAAGCCGCCACCAGAATGGCCACCAGCGAGGCCGGGATACACACCAGCATGATGTCTTTCAGCTCGACACCCTGCCCACCCAGCAGGTCGGTACTGATAATGGCAGCCGTGGCCGCCGACACCGGACTGCCGGTAATGCCCAGCGAGGCCGCTATCGTCGCGACACTCAGCGGACGTTCGGGACGAATCTTCGAATTGGTGGCGATTTCAGAGATGATGGGGAGCAGGGAATAGCACGTATGCGCCGTGCCGGCCACGATACAGAACAGCCAGGTGACCAGCGGACCATAGTAGGTGATTTTCTCGGGATGCTTGCGCAGGAACTTGGCGGCCACCCCCACCAGGTAGTCCAACCCTCCTGCCGCCTGCAAAGCGGCGGCGGCGGTAATGACCGACACGATGATGAACATCACGTCAATCGGCATACTGCCCGGCTTCAGTCCGAAAAGAAAAACAAGGATAAACACACCCACCATACCGTAGATGCCAAGTCCGATGCCTCCGATACGGGCACCGATGAAAATAAGGGCCAACACAATGGCCAACTGTAAAAGAATGATAGCGGTTGCCATAAAGCGAACTGTTTTTTCGGGTTGTTTTTAATGTATTATTTTAAGGTAAAACGGTAATAGGACGGTGCCATGACTGTCTTTCACGGGCAAAATTAAACTTTTTTCCCATTCATTGTCCTTCCAGAAGGGATTACTTTTGTCTTTTTCTGTCTTTTTGCCGGTTTCCATCCCTCCCACCACAAGAAAAGGGGACCGAAGCCCCCGTTGCTGTGCCGAAATTTTATACCTTTGCCTCCCGTTATCACCAACCATTTACGGAATGACGAAGAACAAGCGATTCCTGCCGGTCCTCTGCACGGTCTGCCTGCTGTCGGCAGCCTCCGGCGGTGTCTATACGTTACTCACAGGACGTCCGTTCCAAGTAGAACGGGCCACCTACCTGTACATTGATGCCGACGATACGGCAGACTCTGTCTATGTCAAGCTGACGGAACAGCTGCACGCCTCGTCCCTGACCGGATTCAAAATGCTGGCCGCCCTCTATGGCTATCCCCGGCAGATTCGTCCCGGTGCCTATCGGGCGGATGCCTCTGTCCGCACGTTCGAGCTGTTCAACCGGTTGCGGCACGGACATCAGACCCCCGTCCGGCTGGTGGTCCCCAGTGTCCGCACGACCGGCCGAATGGCACAAGTGCTGGGACGGAAACTGATGGCCGACTCGACCGCCATCGCCACACAGCTGGCGGACAGCGCCTTCATAGCCCGCCTGGGCTTTGACCGACAGACGCTGCCGGCCCTCTTCCTCCCCAACACGTATGAAGTGTACTGGACCCTCTCGCCCGCCGAGCTGTTGCAACGCATGAAACGCGAATATGACCGGTACTGGACAGACGAGCGCAAGGAACTGGCCCGCCAAATAGGACTGACCCCGATAGAGGTGGCCACACTGGCCTCTATTGTAGAAGAGGAAACCGCCAAGAAAGACGAGAAGCCGATGATAGCCGGACTCTACCTCAACCGGCTGCACAAAGGGATGCTGCTGCAGGCAGACCCCACCGTGAAATTCGGACTACAAGCGTTCGGACTGAAGCGCATCCTGCACACACATCTGCAGACCGACACGCCTTACAACACCTACCTGCACACCGGACTGCCGCCCGGCCCTATCCGCATCCCTTCCATCGAAGGACTGGAAAGCGTGTTGCACTATGCGCGCCATCCTTATATATATATGTGTGCCAAAGAAGACTTTTCGGGCTATCATCACTTTGCCACCACCTGGGCCGAGCATACGGCCAATGCCCGCCGCTACCAGCAGGCACTGAACAGACGCCGCATCAAATGACCAGTTCCAGCCCGTCGTAGGCCAGATGCACATGGGGCGGAAGGGTCGGCTCCACCTGGGCGTGCAAGCCTATCTGATGACTGAAATGGATGAGATACGTCTCGGCGGCACCGATGCGCCGGCACTGTACCAACGCCTCCTCCAGCGACTGGTGCGAGGGATGCGCCTCCCGGCGCAGGGCATTCATCACCAGCAAGTCCAGTTGTCCCAAGGCCGCCAACGAGCTTTCGGGCATCGTCAGCATATCGGTAATCCAGGCCATCCTGCCGATGCGGTACCCCACGATAGGCAGCCCGCCGTGCATCACCCGGAACGGCAGCACCTCGACCGTCTGGCCGGCGGCATTGCCCACCCGAAACGCCTGGCCGGGACAGACACGCTCCAGCAAGATACGCGGCACACCCGGATACAGCCGCTCCGCAAAACAATACGGCAAACGCTGGCGCAGCCGGTCGCACACCACCTCCTCGGCATAGACAGGCACGTCGCGGAAGACACAAAAGGGGCGCAGGTCGTCCAGGCCTCCCACATGGTCGTAGTGTTCGTGCGTGACCAACACGGCGTCTATCGGCCCGTACTCCGGCAACCGCAGACACTGTTCGCGGAAATCCGGGCCGCAGTCAATCAACAGACGCACCCCCTCCACTTCCACCAGGCCCGAACAACGCAACCTGCGGTCGCGCGCATCCGTGCTCTTGCACACCTCACACGAGCATCCCACCTGGGGGACGCCGCTCGATGTTCCACTTCCTAAAATCGTCAACTTCATATCGTTTCCTCACTCCTTGAGTCCATGACCCACATAATTCACCTCGGGCTGCAGAGAGATGCCGAAACGCTGACGCACCGACTCCACAATGGCCTCCGCCAGACGGACAATGTCCGCGCCGCAGGCTCCCCCTCTGTTGACCAACACCAACGCCTGACGGTCGTGCACACCGGCCTTCCCCATCGACTTGCCTTTCCAGCCGCACCGGTCAATCAGCCAGCCGGCAGGCACTTTCACCATTCCTTCACCGGCCGGGTAATGGGGCATGTCGGGCCAATCTTGCAACAGCCGGCCGAACTGCCGCTCCGTGAGGACGGGATTCATGAAAAAGCTCCCGGCATTCCCCGTCACTTGAGGATCGGGCAGCTTTTCCCGACGGATACGGATGATGCAGTCGCGCACGCGCTGCAAGGTAGGGACACCTCCCTCCTGCTCCAGCACGGCACGGATATTGCCGTACTCCAACCGGAACGACGGCTCTTTGCTGAAACGGTAGGTGACGTGCGTCACGATGTACTGCCCCTTCAGACTGCCTTTGAACACACTGCTCCGGTAGGCATAACCGCAATCGGCCACCTCAAACGTCTTCACTTCTCCGGTGGCCACCCGTACGGTCTCCACCTGCCGGATAAGGTCCTTGGCCTCTACGCCATAGGCACCGATGTTCTGCACGGCCGACGCACCGACCTCACCGGGAATCAAGGAAAGGTTCTCTGCACCATACCAGCCCTGCCCCACGGCATAGGCCACCAGGTCGTCCCACACCTCGGCGGCCCCTACCCGCACCGTGACCGTCCCGGCATCCTCGCCGACGATTTCGCGGCCACGGATACCCGAATGAAGGATGATTCCCTCAAAATCAGACGTAAACAGCAGGTTGCTGCCGCCACCGATGTGCAACAGATGCGCCAACTCTCCGGGAGCGGCGGTGGCCAGAAACCACTGCAATTCTCCTACCGACCCATACTCCACAAACCGGCGGGCATAGACATCTATATGAAACGTGTTATGGGCCAACAAAGGGTAATGACAAACGTCCATCATAAACTTTCTGGTATTATCGTTCGGGGCCATGTCTCCCCCGAAACATCAATCACTCAAATCTTCAAATTTCACCAATCGCCAGAGTCCATGACGGCGTTCGAAATACAACGTATTGCTGAAGCCGTTGCCAAATCCTTTGAACTCCACAATCTTCCGTTCGGAGAGCATCGTCTCCGGCTGCCCGTAATGCACGTTGGTGAGCAGCCCGCCCATCATGGGCGGACGGAAGGCAAACCACTGCTCGGCATCCAACGTGGTCTCCAGAATCTGGAACTCGTCCTCGGGGTCTGCCGTCACAAACGACAGGGGCTGGTGAAGCCGCTGCTGCTGGAAAACCGTATCGGTAGAGAAACGATCGTAAAACGCCAGGAAATCCTCTTTCCCATCGGCCTCGGCCGACAGCTGTTCCTTATTGATGGCCTCCAGAAACCACATCTGGTTGATGCGTTCGAAATAGTAACGCTTCACCTGCCGGTCCGAGAGGTACAGCCAGTCTATCTGCACACTGTGCACACTGGTGTCTTTCTCCACCTCCATATCCTCCTCGTGGTCAAACAGCACCGTGTAGGCAGGATATTTGCTGAACAGCGGGTCGTACTGCCAGTCTTCTTGGGTGGTACGCATCACCTGGTCGCCTTTATAATAGGAAATGGGAAACACTATGCGTGTACGCTGGAAAGCCGCATCCGACGCAAAGTTGTAAAAGAAATCGGCAAAGCTCTCATCGGCCTGTGCCGGGATGGGCGCTTCTGTCACCCCATCGGCCTCATCAGCCACAGCCAGGCTGTCCACCTGTCTGCCCACTGAGTCAATCTGTCTCGTCAATGCCTCAAAAGGGTCAGGCCTTTTCTTGCCACCCCCACAGGATGCCGTCAGTCCAAGCAGACAGCACCCGATTAGAAGTACTCTCATCGTCATTCTCCGAAAAATCAACTGCAAAAATACGCCTTTTTTTCTGCTTCTCACCAAACAATCGGCGCATTTCTTTTTTGTTGGTTGAAAAAGATACATAATTCAGTTTTAATCCTTACCTTTGCGGCTGCAAAAAACAATAAAAAAGAGGATATGTTAGCGAAAATAGAACAGTTGCTCCAAGAAATAGATGGACTGAAAGCCGACAGCGCAGAACAGCTGGAAGCCTTGCGCATCAAATATCTCAGCAAAAAAGGAGCCATCAACGACCTGATGGCCGATTTCCGTCATGTACCTGCCGAGCAGAAAAAAGCGGTGGGCATGAAACTGAACGAACTGAAGAACCGCGCACAAGAACGCATCGCCGCCCTGAAAGAGGCTTTTGAGAACCAGGACACCACGGCCGACGAAATGGATCTGACCCGCACCGCCTACCCCGTAGCACTGGGTACGCGCCATCCGTTGAGCATCGTGCGCAACGAAATCATCAACATCTTCAGCCGGCTGGGCTTCACCATTGCCGACGGTCCCGAAGTGGAGGATGACTGGCACGTATTCTCTTCGATGAACTTCCCCGAAGACCATCCGGCACGCGACATGCAGGACACCTTCTTCATCGAGAGCCATCCCGACATCCTGCTCCGCACCCACACGTCTTCCGTACAAAGCCGCGTCATGGAGGTGTCACAGCCTCCCATCCGGGTCATTTGTCCGGGACGCGTCTACCGCAACGAAGCCATCAGCTACCGCGCCCACTGCTTCTTCCACCAGGTGGAAGGTCTGTATATCGACAAGAATGTCTCCTTCACCGACCTGAAGCAGGTGCTGCTCCAGTTTGCCCGGGAAATGTTCGGCCCCGAGACCAAAATCCGCCTGCGTCCGTCTTACTTCCCCTTCACCGAGCCCAGTGCCGAAATGGACATCAGCTGCGACATCTGCGGCGGCAAGGGCTGTCCGTTCTGCAAATACACCGGTTGGGTGGAAATCCTGGGCTGCGGCATGGTAGACCCTGCCGTACTCGAAGCCAACGGCATTGACAGCAGCGTCTATACCGGCTATGCCTTCGGTATGGGTGTCGAGCGCATCACCAATCTGAAATACAAGGTGAAGGACTTGCGTATGTTCTCCGAGAACGACACCCGTTTCCTGAAAGAATTCGAATCGGCCAACTGACACGGCCGTCCCCCCCGTCAGAGAGATCGCTTTCCCTGCCTTTCCGGGCCATGCGTCCGGGAATGGCAGGGAAAATTGTAAACCACCCCACACCTCCCCATCATGGCAAAGGAACGTCTTGTCACCCCCAGTTATTGTTGTATCCTTGCTGCCAACTTCCTCCTTTATTTCGGTTTCTGGCAGATTATCCCCGTCCTGCCGTTCTACCTGGCAGACACTTTCCACTCCTCCCATGCAGCCATCGGCATCATCCTGTCCTGCTATACGGTGTCGGCCTTGTGCATCCGTCCGTTCTCCGGCTATCTGCTCGACACCTTTGCCCGCAAGCCCCTCTACCTGCTGGCCTACTTCACGTTCATGCTGATGTTCGCCGGCTATATGCTGGCGGGCCTGCTGGCCCTGTTCATCCTCATCCGGGTGGTCCACGGCTTTTCGTTCGGCATGGTCACCGTGGGCGGAAACACCATTGTCATCGACATCATGCCCTCCGCCCGACGTGGGGAAGGACTGGGCTACTACGGCCTGACCAACAACCTGGCCATGTCTGTAGGCCCCATGTTCGGCCTGTTCCTCCACAACGCCGGGGCGTCCTACAACACGCTGTTTGCCGCCTCCCTGCTCTCGTGCCTGCTGGGACTGCTGGCCGCCTCGCTGGTCAAGACGCCCTACAAGCCTCCCGTCAAGCACGCCCCTGTCTCGCTCGACCGTTTCATCCTGCTCAAAGGGCTGCCGGCCGGAGCCAGCCTGTTGCTGCTCTCCATCCCTTACGGCATGACCACCAACTATGTGGCCATGTATGCCCGGCAAATCGGCATCACCGCCGAGACCGGCTTTTTCTTCACCTGCCTGGCCCTCGGCATGGCGGTCAGCCGCCTGTTCAGCGGACGCTTGGTGGATAAAGGAAAGATTGTAGAAGTCATCACGGCAGGCATCTATCTGATTTGCCTGTGCTTTTTCGCCTTGGCGGCCTGCGGCTGGATGGTCGGCCGTTTTCCCGGCCTCACCACCGGACTGTTTTTCGGCATCGCCTTGTCGTTGGGCATCGGTTTCGGCACCATCTTCCCGGCCTACAACACCCTCTTTGTCAACCTGGCTCCCAACAGCCAACGGGGCACCGCCACGAGCACTTACCTCACCTCCTGGGATGTGGGCATCGGCATCGGTATCGTGGCCGGCGGCTGCATTGCCGAAGCCACCTCGTTCAAGATGGCCTACCTTTTCGGGGCGGTGCTCACCGTGGTGTCGTGCCTGTATTTCCGTTACAAGGCCGGTCCGCACTTCCGCCGCCACCGCCTGCGGTAAAGAGCCCTCCCATGCGGCTCACTCTTTATAGGTGAACACAAAGATATGCGAGAAACCGCTCCGCGTTTTCGTGATCTGCACCGAAAGGATAAACGAGCGGAACCGCCCGATGTGGTCTATCAGATAGGCCGGCAGATAAGGCACGAAGCGTCGGGGGGTCTCGGCCACCTTCTCCATATCCACCACCATGATATACGACGCATCGTGTGAGAGGTTGGCCACACACTCGTCAAACAGCGTGTGGGGCTTGTCATCGCCCGCAAGGGCCGTCATGCACGAGTCCACCCGCTGCTCGCCGGCCACCATCAGCAGGCGGTCTTCCGACACAGGCCCGATGGCCTCCAGACGCTGCCTCATCCGCTGCACACACGTATCGGGCACATGCATGGCGCCGCTCATGTAGAACACCTCACTGCTCAAATGTACATCAAAGTCACACCAATTATGCGAATGCCCCTCTCCCATCAGCGGCAACGACGAGGTATGTGCATTCAATGACAGATAGTTGGCCATCTTCGCACGGTGGTTCATGCCCTCCAGCAACGGATGGTCGGCCATCGACGTATGGTCTTTCTGCGCATCCACCACCCGCTCTATCAGGCGTTTCTGGTGACTGATGACGAGAAATCCACTGCCGGAATAAGCCGACACAAAGGTGCCGTCCCTCATCGGGCAGACCAGGATGTCTTTCCCCCGATAGCTTTCCTTCCGCATTTCATAGCGGTTGCCGGCTTCGGTCGTCAGTTTGTCCAGCAAGAGTTTTCCGGAACCGTTCACCCGAAAATACACCACGACATTGGCCGGCGACACGGGTGCGTGGAAACTCACCATCATCCCCGTCGTCTGGTTGCTCAAGCCATGCGTCCCGTGCACCCGCGAATAATTGTCCAGATAGTTGAAGACCGCCGACAGCAACCCTTCATGGAACAAGCCTGTCAGCTTGTCGGCATAGGCCGTCTGCGGCAATTCATTCAGCAGATAGTCGAAATTGTCCGTATCCACCAGCCCCACGCAGTCGGCAGGCACCAACGAACGCAAATCCAGGTCCTTCCCCTCACGTGCGACACTGACCTGCAAAAAGCTGTACCATCCCACTCCCACACAGAACAGGATGACAGAAACAATGACCCCAAGCTTTGCAACCGTCCGCAATTTCATACCGTCAACTATTAATTATTTTTGCAAAAATAAGGAAATCATTTAAAAAAAGCAAAAAATCAGGCCAAATTTTCTCAAAGGGTCCTGCCTCTCTGTCTGCCAGCTTCCGCCACTTCCGCCATTCCGCCAACTGGCACAACACCCCAAAAACATAGAAAAATAGGGAAAATGCCGTTTTAGAAGAAGAAATGCCACTTGGCGGAATGGCGGAAGTGGCGCTTTGTGGCGGAAGAACCTTTACCGACCAGGTGGACGATGCAGATAGTACGGAGTTCTGCCGCAAGGTGCCCCGACAGCTATCCGGCCCCTGCCTTCGTGTCCTTTCAAGGGCAGCAGCAGAGGCGGTGGCAGGGCCGTGGCTCTAATGATCCTCTAATATGCCTCCCAAATGCCTCCCAAGTGCCTCTAATGTTTCTCTAATCTGGAATTAGAGAATGATTAGAGAACGATTAGAGGATGATTAGAGAATGATTAGAGGATAATGGGAGGCAAGACGGAACCATGAGGATGACAAATTTGTCTTTATCCCTGTTTTTATTATTTTTGCATCGTTAAACAGTAAAACTGAGAACCTAATGGCAAAAGACATCAACAGGCTGAAGGTAGCAAAGGGGTGGGGCTGTCCGAGAACCCTTTTCGGACTTTCCTTTTTGGACCTGTCATCCTGAGCGGGAGCGAAGAAACAACGTTCGGCGGCCCGAAGGGGAAAGCCAATCTGTAAGCATCAAGCGGGTGTATACAGATGCTTCACTGCGTTCAGCATGACAAAAGATGAGTGAGAAAGACAATTATCTTTTTGGGTATAAATCAATTCTTACAACTTACTTACTATGAACAAACAGCAGTTAGCCAACAAGATATGGGCATCGGCCAACAAGATGCGTTCGAAGATTGATGCCAACGAATACAAGGACTATATCCTCGGCCTCATCTTCTACAAGTTTTTGTCGGACAACGAGGCGAACTACCTCCTGAAGGACATGAAGGGTGCGTCCGATGCAGAGAAAAAGGCTGCCTTGGAGGGCCTTGTGGAAAACTACGAGGATGAAAACTCAAAGGTCATCATCGACTATTGCAGGAACAACATCGGCTACTTCATTGAATACAAAAACCTCTTCTCCACGTGGCTGTTGCCCGACAGCAGCTTCACCGTGGCCGACCTCTCGGTGGCACTCAACTCCTTCGACCGCCTGGTGAGCCCCCACTACAAGACGGTCTATGACGGCATTTTCAAGACCTTGCAGGCGGGTCTGAGCAAACTCGGAGAGAATCCGGCCAGCCAGACACGTGCGCTGAAAGACCTCATCAAGCTCATCAAGGACATCCCTACCGACGGTTCTCAGGACTACGATGTGCTGGGCTACGTCTATGAATACCTCATTGGCAATTTTGCTGCCAATGCCGGCAAGAAGGCAGGTGAGTTCTATACCCCCCCATGAAGTAGCCATCCTCCTGTCGGAGATAGTGGCAGAGCACCACAGGGAGAAGCGGCAGATAGAGATCTACGACCCCACATCGGGTTCCGGCTCGCTGCTGATCACCATCGGCAAATCCGTGGGGCGGCACATCGCCGACAAGAACCGTGTGAAGTACTATGCGCAGGAACTGAAGGAGAACACCTACAACCTCACCCGCATGAACCTGGTGATGCGCGGCATACAACCCGGCAATATCAACACCCGTTGTGCCGACTCGCTCGACGAGGACTGGCCTGTGCAGAAGGAAGGCAACGAGATGGGTCAGCCGCTCTATGTGGATTCGATCGAGGCGGCAGAGCAGTATGACATCTACGCCACCATGTTTGGCGGCATTCCCAACACAGACTTTGAACTGGTGCAACGAGTGAAGTTCCAGGCAGAGCTGGATGCCATCGCTACCCTCCAGTCGAGAGTAGAAGCCATAGGAGGCGAACTCGAAGAGGTGCGCGACAGTTTCACCGAAGAGGAACAGGAGACCTACCTGGACAGCGAGAAGGACAATGCCCCCGACAAGAAGAAGATTACCGCCGATGCCAAGCCCAAGGCCGACGTAGACGCCGACACCAAGGCGAAGCTCAGGCAGATGGTCACCCTTTGGGATGAGCAGACGAAGTGGGGCAAGCAGATCAAGGCAGACAAGCAGGCTTTGGAGGAAAAGACCATCCAAGCCATTGAACAGCTCACGGACGAGGAAATCGCCGGCTTTCTGCACTTGAAGTGGATAGTGCCCGTCTGCGAAGGCATCCATGGTGCGCTCACAGCCGTGCTTTCCACCCTCGAATCTTCTGCCCTTGCCCTCAGCCGGAAATATGCCGTCAGCTATCAGCAGATTGACGACGATATAGCCGCAGCCAATACCGAGCTTGCGCAGTTGGTGAGCCAGCTCACCGGCGACGAGTTTGCCATCAAGGGGCTGGAGGCATTAATCAATAAGGAGACACAGTTATGACACCAGAAAACAAAAACATATCCCAAGAGGTATCTGCGGCGGTCTGTATGATACGTTCCGCGATTCTTCAGAGCCAAGAACGTGCAATAAAGGCTGTCAACCAGGAGCAGTTAGCACTCTATTTTGGTATTGGCCGCTTTATCTCTTCCAATACACGCAACAAGAATTGGGGCACAGGGGTTATTGAAGGTATCAGTAATCAATTGAAGGATGAGTTCCCAGGAATTAAGGGGTATAGCGTTTCGAGTCTAAAGAACATGCGGCTGTTTTACGAAGCATGGAAGGAACTGGAAGTGAATTCGCCAATTGGAATTGGCGAATTAGCTGCAGACGCTCGAAAGAATAGTGACAAGTGTCTTCAATCCATTGATATAGAGCATCATGCAATTCGCCAATTGCAATTGGCGAATTATCCAGATTTTCCAATTGTCGAATTCCTTAGCATTAGTTTCACGCACCACATACGTATTATAGAGAACGCCAAAGGCTTAGAGGAACGTATCTTTTATATTCGTTATTGCCATAACTACAAGCCGACGACAGAAGCACTTCCCAATATCATCAAGAAGCAAGATCTCTTCCATCACCAAGGTTTGTTGCCCAATAACTTTGTCAACTCCATGCCTGACTATAAACAGGCATTTCGTACCCTACAGATGTTCAAAGATGAATACCTGCTTGATTTCATCAATGTAGAACAACTCGGAATGCGTGATGAAGATATAGACGAACGGGTCATTGAACAAAATATTGTCTATAATGTCAAGAACTTTATTATGACATTCGGAAAAGGTTTCACTTTTGTTGGTAATCAAGTACACTTTGATAAATTCGGGCATGACCATTGGATAGACTTGCTCTTTTATAACCGAGACCTACGTCGGACGGTTGTGTTTGAACTGAAAAAAGGCAAATTCAAAGTAGGCTATCTTGCACAGCTCAGCAGCTATTTGCGCATACTCAATGACGATGATCGCCGTGAGGGAGAATTTCCTCCAATTGGCATTATACTTTGTAAAGACATGGACAAGGAGTACGTCAACTATATTAGGGTTTGCTAAATTGATATAAATCTTTATATATCAATTATTTATATTGTATTATTCTTACTTGGTTCATAGAAAATGATTACCTTTGAGTGTTAAAACAGAAAGCATCAGTATGAAATTCTACTCTCAATATCGCAGT
>CAMAFR010000009.1 GCA_945833835.1 uncultured Bacteroides sp. | reverse complement strand
CAATAGATACCCAAAAATTGATGAAAATAATTTTGAGATATCAAACTTGGGTTAATATGATTGTTCCCGATTTAGATATTTCAAATGCGGGTCTGGGTACGAAGATAAAAGGCTAAGTGTTGAGAAATCAATCACTTGGCCTTTTATTTTTATCGATGTTGCCGGAATCTGCCCTATCATCCTTGTGTATCTTATCAATCAAATGTTACTCAACAAATAAACATGGAACAACCAATGAAAAAAAGTCCTCGCATAGAGGTGGTGGATGCCCTCCGTGGCTTTGCCGTCATGGCAATTATTCTGGTTCATAATCTGGAACACTTCATTTTTCCTGTATATCCCGACAGTTCCCCGAGGTGGCTCAATGTGCTGGACCAGGGAGTGTTCAACGGCGTTTTCAGTCTTTTTGCCGGCAAGGCATACGCCATCTTTGCCCTGCTGTTCGGCTTCACCTTCTACATCCAGAGCAGCAACCAGAAAAAACAGGGGAAGGACTTCGGCTATCGCTTCCTCTGGCGCATGGTGCTTCTGGTGGGTTTTGCCACATTGAATGCCGCCTTTTTCCCCGCCGGCGATGTGCTGCTGCTCTTCGCTGTCGGAGAAGAATCTCCGTATATGGGTGAAGACACTGATTGCAGCGGCCATATCGTTTGCACCGCTCTATACGCTGAAAGACCTCATCATGAAGAATGACGCCATTGTGCAGCAGTCTGCCGGAACCGCTTTTGACATGTGGCAGAAGCTTGCGTTGACCCTGGTGCTGGTGGCCTCCTTCGTCATTCTGTATCAGCATGAGACGTTCAGGGAGAAGGTAGGCCATCTGCGGTTTTACGGCAGGATGAGCCTCACGAACTATATCACGCAGTCCATCATCGGGGCATTGATCTATTTCCCCTTCGGCCTGTATCTGGCTCCTTACTGCGGATACACCGTCAGCCTGCTCATTGGCTTGTCCACCTTCTGGCTGCAGGTTCTTTTCTGCAGATGGTGGCTCGGCAGGCACAAGCAAGGACCGCTGGAATACATCTGGCATCAATGGACGTGGATAGGAACAAAGAAATAAGACGGTGCCCAAAGCTATCGGAGGGTTATGAGATAAATGGGCAACTGCCCGTAAGTAACCGTTGTTGTTCCTCAAAAAAAGGCTTGCAGGTAATTGCGCTTGTGGTGCGCTTTTTGTAGATTTGCATCTTGTAAAGGAAATAATATTCATCTAACTATTTATGGTAAAACATATCATTCTTTGGACACTCAATCCTGGGTTGACCGCCGAGGAGAAAGCTGAAGTGAAAAGAGGCATTAAGGAAGGCCTTGAGGGGCTTGCCGGCAAGGTGCCCGGTCTTTTGGATATACGGGTCGTTACAGACGGCCGTTTGGAATCATCGAACTGCGATGTGATGCTCGACAGCACTTTGGAGAGTCCTGAGGCTCTCAAGGGGTATGCCGTCCATCCTGCCCATGTGGCTGTGGCAGACAGCAAGGTACGCCCTTACACGGTGCAGCGTACCTGTCTCGACTACGAGATATAAAGGTTTGGGCTATCTTTGGCAGTGTGCCTGTCGGACTCCGGTAGGGCAATCCCGTCGAAGCAAATAACTATTATAATTTAATGCTATGAAAAAAATGAATCTTGTGCTATGGCTGGCCGCCTGGCTGGTCAGCATGCGCCTGACGGCCGCTACTCCGACAGCAGCTCCGGCCACGGGTAGTGTGATTGTGGCCTACGTTGTCTCCGGGAGCGAGGTGATGCCTGACCCGCAACTGATGACCCATATCAACTACGCCTTTGGGCATGTGTCGAAGACTTTTGACGGTGTGGACATCGACAACGGCGGGCGGTTGCGTAAAATCGTGGAGCTGAAGCGGGTGAAACCGTCACTCAAAGTGGTACTCTCGGTGGGTGGCTGGACCAGTGGCCGTTTCAGCGAAATGGCGGCCGACGCCTCCCTGCGCCGTGCGTTTGCCAAGGATTGCAGCCGTAAGGTGAAGGAGTACGGGCTGGACGGTATAGATATTGACTGGGAGTATCCTACGAGCAGCGCAGCGGGTATTTCCTCTTCGCCTGCCGATACGGATAATTTCACATTGCTGATGCGTGACCTCCGTGCGGCGTTGGGGAAGGGCAAGCTCCTGACTTTGGCAACGGTGTGCGATGCGCGCTTTATAGACTTCCCGGCCATTCTTCCTTATATAGACTTTGTCAATGTCATGGCCTATGACATGGGCCGGGCTCCGCGCCTGCACTCGGGCTTGTATCCTTCGGAGCGTACGGGTCGGTTCACCTCCTCGCAGGCGGTGGAGGCCCATCTCAAGGCTGGAGTGCCTGCGTCCCGCCTGGTATTGGGGATGCCTTTCTATGGCAGGGGTGGAGCGCAGTATGCTGATTTCAGTGATTTCAAGGACGTGGGCTTCGACCAATCGTTCAGAGAATTGTGGGACGAGACGGCTAAGGTGCCTTATCTTGCGGATTCGGTAGGGACGGTGGTGATAGGTTTCGAGAACCCTCGGTCGCTACAATACAAATGCCGCTACATTCTGCAACGCGGATTGCTGGGCGGGATGTATTGGGAGTATTCCTGCGATTCGCCCGACCGCCAGTTGAGCCGGACGGTGTATGAGGCATTGGTGGAACGGAAACCGTTTGTGGACGAACGGCGTCATGTGCTGGTACTGACTGAAGGAGAGGGGAGGACAAAAGCCTTTAGCGATGCCGCCCTGAAGTGGCTGGTGGAGGAGAGTGCCGTGCAGTGCCTGCAACTGCAGGTGCTCGGCAGTGCTGGTTTGCGTGCCTGTCCTTCGCTGTTGGAGCAAGCGGATTTGGTGATACAGCTGGAGGCGATGACCGCTGGTGTGGAAGAGGTGGTGGAGCATTATCGACAGACGGGTCGTGGAGGATGGATTGGCTTCTGTCGTTCCCCACAACGGGAAGGACCGGACGAGGCCGGCCAGGACAATGGTGGAAAGGCCGGGAAGGCTGTGGAATGCCAGGTGTCGGTGGCGCAAGATAAGCATCCGGTGGTGCAGGACGTGCCCGCGGTGTTCGGATTGCCGGGCGGTTGGATGGCCGACACCGGACCATTGCCCTCGGCTACGAAGGTGTGGGCGTATATGCGGAACCATTCGGAGCGGCAGGCTGAAGGGCAGTCGGCAACAGGTGCTCCGGCGGTATGGACAGACGGACGGACTGCTGTCAAGCATGTCGGTTTGGCGATAGACGGACAGCCCCAGGTATGGCAGAACAAGCATTTCACCCGCCTGCTTCATAATGCCATCCGTTGGGCACTGGCCGCAGAATGACCGGTGACCGAAGTGGGTCTGCAGTGTCCCGGCGAGAGGTGGCCCATGAAAAAAACGTTGAATCTGCTTGCATACTCCGACTTTTTCCCTACTTTTGCCGAAACTTAAAAAATTAACGTCAAATCCTTACAGGTATGGAAAACGAAAACAAAAATAATCAGCTTCAGATTGAGCTGAAGGACGAAGTGGCTCAGGGCATCTATGCCAATCTGGCCATCATCTCTCATTCCACGTCAGAGTTCATTCTGGATTTTGTGCGCGTATTGCCCGGTTTGCCTAAGGCCGGTGTACAGGCACGTGTGGTGATGACTCCTGAAAATGCCAAACGTCTGATGTATGCCTTGCATGACAATGTGGTCCGTTACGAACAGGCTTTCGGCCCTATCCGGATGCCCGAAGAGCAGCAGGCCCAGCCACAGCAGCCCGCTGACGGGACTACTTTCGTGCCCCCGTTAAGTGATTTTAAGGGAGAAGCTTAAAAATACTGAAAGCGTAAAATCTCAAGGTCCGATGTGCGAAAAAAAAGTAGCGCATCGGACTTTTTTTATTTTGGAATAGTTTGGCGTTTAAAAAGTTATTTGTAATTTTGCAGCCCGAAATATGTACTCTCGTAAAGGATTGGAAATAAACAAACAAATATATAATAATTAAAAATCAAACAAAATGCCTACTATTCAACAGTTAGTAAGAAAAGGAAGAACGGTTTTGGTTGAGAAGAGTAAATCTCCCGCATTGGACGCTTGTCCTCAGAGACGTGGCGTATGCGTGCGTGTTTACACTACCACTCCGAAGAAACCGAACTCAGCAATGCGTAAAGTTGCCCGTGTGCGTCTGACGAACTCTAAGGAAGTCAACTCATACATTCCGGGTGAAGGACATAACTTGCAGGAACACTCCATCGTCCTTGTACGTGGTGGTCGTGTGAAAGACCTTCCGGGTGTACGTTATCACATCGTTCGCGGAACACTGGATACGGCTGGCGTGGCAGGACGTACGCAGAGACGTTCAAAATACGGAGCCAAGCGTCCGAAGCCGGGACAGGCAGCACCCGCAGCAAAGGGAAAAGGTAAGAAATAATCCTCCCGTAGGCTGAGTACAATCCTTGTAAGAAAACTTAATTAATTTCGTTTTGGTTTGTTGGAAAAGCTTTAAGGTTGAGTAAATGCTTCGGTGGAAGCGTTGAAGTAGACGCGTAATGCAGCCCCAAACTAAACATTATTATCAAACAAAATGAGAAAAGCAAAACCAAAAAAACGTGTGATCCTTCCGGATCCGGTATTTAACGATCAGAAGGTTTCTAAATTCGTTAACCATCTGATGTATGATGGAAAGAAGAATACTTCTTACGAAATCTTCTACAATGCGTTGAAAACAGTCGAAAACAAACTCCCTGGCGAAGAAAAGTCGGCTTTGGACGTTTGGAAAAAAGCGTTGGACAACGTGACTCCCCAATTGGAAGTGAAGTCTCGCCGTATCGGTGGAGCGACTTTCCAGGTTCCTACCGAAATTCGCCCTGACCGTAAAGAGTCAATCTCCATGAAGAACTTGATTGCATTTGCCCGTAAGCGTGGCGGTAAGTCAATGTCAGACAAGCTGGCTGCTGAAATTCTTGATGCTTACAACGAACAGGGTGGGGCATTCAAACGTAAAGAGGATATGCACCGTATGGCAGAAGCTAACCGTGCTTTCGCTCACTTCAGATTCTAATCAAGTACTAATTTTATAATATTAAGGATTAAAATGGCTAAACATGATTTGCATTTGACTCGTAATATCGGTATCATGGCGCATATTGATGCCGGTAAGACGACTACTTCAGAACGCATCCTGTTCTATACCGGTCTGACACACAAGATCGGTGAGGTGCACGATGGTGCTGCAACGATGGACTGGATGGCTCAGGAGCAGGAACGCGGTATCACCATTACCTCGGCTGCGACTACTACGTACTGGAACTATGCAGGCAATAAGTATAAAATTAACTTGATTGACACTCCGGGACACGTGGATTTCACGGCCGAAGTAGAACGCTCATTGCGTGTGCTGGACGGTGCCGTAGCCACTTACTGTGCTGTGGGTGGTGTTGAGCCCCAGTCGGAAACGGTATGGCGTCAGGCTGACAAGTACAATGTACCGCGTATCGGTTATGTGAACAAGATGGACCGTTCGGGCGCTGACTTCTTTGAAGTGGTCCGCCAGATGAAGGAGGTGTTGGGTGCAAATCCGTGCCCGATTGTCATCCCTATCGGTGCTGAAGAATCTTTCAAGGGCGTAGTTGACCTGGTGAAGATGCAGGCTATCCTGTGGCACGACGAAACCATGGGCGCAGATTATGATGTTGAGGACATCCCCGCTGCCCTGATGGATGAAGCTCAGGAATGGAGAGACAAGATGTTGGAAAAGGTGGCTGAGTTCGACGAAGCCCTGATGGAGAAATATTTTGATGATCCTTCTACCATTACCGAAGAGGAAATCCTCCGCGCGCTGCGTGCCGGAACCCTGAAGATGGAAATCGTCCCGATGCTGTGCGGCTCTTCTTTCAAGAACAAGGGTGTACAGACACTGCTCGACTATGTCTGCGCTTTCTTGCCCTCACCGCTGGATACTCCGAATATCGTCGGTACGAATCCTTCAACTGGTGCAGAAGAAGATCGTAAGCCCGATGAAGATGAGAAGACTTCGGCTTTGGCATTCAAGATTGCCACTGACCCCTATGTAGGCCGTCTGACCTTCTTCCGTGTCTATTCAGGTAAGGTAGAAGCCGGTTCTTATATCTTCAACTCCCGTTCTGGCAAGAAAGAACGTGTTTCACGTCTGTTCCAGATGCATTCCAACAAGCAGAATCCGGTTGAAGTGATTTCTGCAGGTGATATTGGTGCTGGCGTTGGCTTCAAGGATATCCGCACAGGTGATACTTTGTGTGACGAGACCGCTCCGATTGTGCTCGAATCTATGGACTTCCCCGAACCGGTTATCGGTATCGCCGTTGAGCCCAAGACGCAGAAAGACCTCGACAAGCTGTCGAACGGTTTGGCCAAGCTGGCAGAAGAAGACCCGACCTTCACCGTTCGTACCGACGAACAGTCTGGCCAGACAGTCATCTCCGGTATGGGTGAGCTTCACTTGGATATCATCATCGACCGTCTGAAACGTGAGTTCAAGGTTGAATGTAACCAGGGCCGTCCTCAGGTGAACTACAAGGAAGCCATCACGAAGACTGTCGAGCTGCGTGAGGTCTACAAGAAGCAGTCTGGTGGTCGCGGTAAGTTTGCCGATATCATCGTAGCCGTTGGTCCGGTTGACGAAGACTGGAAGCAGGGCGGTCTGCAGTTTGTAGACGAAGTGAAGGGTGGCAACGTGCCCAAGGAATTCATTCCTTCTGTACAGAAAGGTTTCCAGACAGCCATGAAGAACGGTGTGTTGGCCGGCTTCCCGCTCGATTCACTGAAGGTCATCTTGCGCGACGGTTCATTCCATCCCGTGGACTCTGACCAGTTGTCTTTCGAAATCTGTGCCATCCAGGCTTACAAGAACGCCTGCGCCAAGGCAGGACCCGTCTTGATGGAACCCATCATGAAGCTGGAGGTTGTGACTCCCGAAGAAAACATGGGTGATGTCATCGGCGACCTGAACAAGCGTCGTGGCCAGGTGGAAGGTATGGAAACCAGCCGCTCGGGTGCCCGCATCGTGAAGGCAATGGTGCCGCTGGCAGAAATGTTCGGTTACGTGACTGCTTTGCGTACGATCACTTCAGGCCGTGCCACTTCATCCATGACTTACGATCACCATGCCCAGGTATCTTCTTCTATCGCCAAGACTGTGCTCGAAGAAGTGAAGGGACGTGTTGATTTGGTATAATAGCCATCAACCTACTATAAATAGCCCGAAGCCTACGGGGGCAAGCGAATGACTCTTTGCCCCCGAGCTTCGACTGACATACATTTATTTTCAAATCATATCAATTAAACAAATGAGTCAAAAAATTAGAATTAAACTGAAATCTTACGATCACAACTTGGTAGACAAGTCTTCTGAAAAGATTGTAAGAACTGTGAAGGCTACGGGTGCCATTGTGAGCGGCCCGATTCCATTGCCTACTCACAAGAGAATCTTTACTGTCAACCGTTCGACTTTCGTCAACAAGAAGTCACGTGAACAGTTCGAGTTGTCTTCTTACAAGCGACTGATTGACATCTACAGCTCAACTGCCAAGACAGTAGACGCTTTGATGAAGTTGGAATTGCCGAGTGGAGTAGAAGTAGAAATTAAAGTTTAATCATTAAAATCAAACTGAAATGCCAGGATTATTAGGAAAGAAAATCGGAATGACATCCGTTTTCAGTGCTGATGGTAAGAATGTACCATGCACTGTTATCGAAGCTGGTCCTTGTGTAGTTACTCAGATCAAGACCGTTGAAAAAGATGGTTATGCAGCTGTGCAGGTAGGTTTCCAGGACAAGAAGGAAAAGCACACTACAAAACCGTTGATGGGTCACTTTAAGAAAGCTGGTGTAACTCCCAAGAGACACTTGGCCGAGTTCAAAGATTTCTCAGAAGAATTGAATTTAGGTGACACTATTACCGTGGAACTGTTCAACGACGTTGCTTTTGTCGACGTGGTAGGTACCTCAAAGGGTAAAGGTTTCCAGGGTGTCGTAAAACGTCACGGATTCGGTGGTGTAGGCCAGACTACTCACGGTCAGCACAACCGCGCTCGTAAGCCGGGTTCTATCGGTGCTTGTTCTTACCCTGCAAAAGTATTCAAGGGAATGCGCATGGGTGGCCAAATGGGTGGTGACAGAGTGACTACTCATAACTTGCAAGTGTTAAAGGTGATTCCCGAACACAACCTGTTGCTCATCAAGGGTTCTGTACCGGGTTACAAAGGTTCAATCGTATTAATTGAGAAATAATGGAAGTTAACGTATTAAATATTAAGGGTGAAGATACCGGCAGAAAGGTAGTGCTGAACGAGGCTGTCTTTGGTATCACTCCCAACGATCACGCTATCTATCTGGACGTTAAGCAGTTTTTGGCTAACCAGCGTCAGGGAACTCACAAATCGAAGGAAAGAAGCGAAATCAGTGGCTCTACTCGTAAATTAGGCCGCCAGAAAGGTGGTGGTGGTGCCCGTCGTGGTGACATCAACTCACCGGTATTGGTAGGTGGTGCCCGTGTATTCGGTCCCAAGCCCCGTGACTATTGGTTCAAGCTGAACAAGAAGGTAAAGGTTTTGGCACGCAAGTCCGCATTGTCTTACAAGGCCCAGGAAAACAACATCGTAGTGGTGGAAGATTTCACTTTCGAAGCTCCCAAGACTAAAGAATTTGTAAATGTTGTGAATAATCTTAAAGTGGCTGGCAAAAAGCTGCTGATGGTTTTGCCGGAAGCTAATAAAAACGTATATTTGTCTGCTCGAAATTTAGAGCGCACAAATCTTGCAATTGCTTCTGCGCTGAATACTTACACGGTATTGAACGCGGAAACTCTTGTCGTTACAGAGAGTGCTTTGAAAGCTATCGAGGAAACCTTGGTTAAATAATAGGAGGCTGAAGTAAAATGGGAATTATCATTAAACCGTTGGTTACAGAAAAGATGACTGCCGTGTCTGAAAAGCTGAATCGTTTCGGATTCGTAGTTCGTCCTAATGCTAACAAGTTGGAGATTAAGCGTGAAATCGAAGCTTTGTATAATGTGACTGTTGTAGATGTGAACACCATGCGCTATGCAGGTAAAGACAAGAGCCGTTATACGAAATCAGGTCTTATCAGCGGACGTAGCAATGCCTTCAAGAAGGCAATCGTCACACTGAAAGAAGGTGATACTATTGATTTTTATAGCAATATTTAAATAGAAGATGGCAGTACGTAAATTTAAGCCCACAACACCGGGGCAGAGACACAAAATTATTGGTACTTTTGAGGAAATTACTGCATCGGTACCAGAAAAATCTCTTGTATATGGAAAGCGTTCTACAGGTGGTCGTAATAATGTAGGAAAGATGACGATGCGCTACATTGGTGGCGGTCATAAGCGTAAATTCCGTATCATCGACTTCAAGAGAAACAAAGACGGTGTTCCAGCAGTCGTAAAGACAATTGAATACGATCCGAACCGTTCGGCCCGTATCGCTCTTTTGTTCTATGCTGATGGTGAAAAAAGATATATCATTGCTCCTAATGGATTGCAAGTAGGTAGCACGTTGATGTCCGGCGAAACTGCGGCGCCTGAGATTGGTAACGCACTTCCGTTGGCCAACATTCCTGTCGGTACGGTGATTCACAACATCGAGTTGCGTCCGGGACAGGGTGCTGCTTTGGTAAGATCGGCTGGTAATTTTGCTCAGTTGACTTCCCGCGAAGGCAAATATTGTGTCATTAAGTTGCCTTCAGGTGAAGTAAGACAAATCTTGAGTGCTTGTAAGGCTACAATCGGTAGCGTTGGCAACTCTGACCATGCACTGGAATCATCCGGTAAGGCAGGTCGTTCACGCTGGTTGGGACGTCGTCCGCACAACCGTGGTGTGGTTATGAACCCTGTTGATCACCCGATGGGTGGTGGTGAAGGACGTCAGTCTGGAGGTCATCCGCGCTCACGTACAGGCTTGTATGCTAAGGGCTTGAAGACAAGAGCACCCAAGAAGCAGTCTTCTAAGTACATTATTGAAAGAAGAAAGAAATAACAACTGATTAATTGAGTAATTTATGAGTCGTTCATTAAAAAAAGGTCCATATATTAATGTTAAACTGGAAAACAAGGTGCTCGCAATGAATGAGAGCGGCAAGAAATCAGTTGTTAAGACGTGGGCTAGAGCTTCAATGATTTCGCCTGACTTTGTTGGGCATACAATTGCAGTTCACAACGGAAACAAATTTATTCCTGTTTACGTTACTGAAAACATGGTTGGTCATAAGCTGGGCGAGTTCGCTCCGACACGTACTTTCCGTGGACACGCAGGTAACAAGAAAAAATAAGTACAGGACGCTTTTTTGAAATAATAAAGTAAAACATAATGGGAGCAAGAAAAAAAATATCGGCTGAAAAAAGAAAAGAAGCCCTTAAAACCATGTATTTTGCCAAGTTGCAAAATGTGCCTACTTCTCCGCGTAAAATGCGTCTCGTGGTTGACATGATTCGTGGCATGGAGGTGAATAGAGCACTTGGCGTATTGAAGTTCTCTTCTAAAGAAGCTTCTGCCAGAGTGGAAAAACTGTTACGCTCTGCTATTGCTAACTGGGAACAGAAAAACGAACGTAAGGCTGAAGACGGCGAATTGTTTGTAACGAAAGTGTATGTTGACGGGGGAGCAACCTTGAAAAGAATGAGACCGGCTCCGCAGGGTAGAGGTTACAGAATTCGCAAACGTTCAAATCATGTGACTTTGTTCGTTGATTCGAAGAATACTAATGATAAAAATTAAGAACTAGATGGGACAGAAAGTTAATCCGATAAGCAACCGTTTAGGAATTATCAGAGGATGGGATTCTAATTGGTACGGTGGCAAGAACTATGGTGACGCTTTGCTGGAAGACAGCAAAATTCGTAAATACTTGAATGCCAGACTTGCAAAAGCCAGCGTTTCTAGAATCGTTATCGAACGTACTCTGAAATTGGTGACCATTACAGTATGTACTGCTCGCCCGGGTATTATCATTGGTAAAGGTGGTCAGGAAGTTGACAAGCTGAAGGAAGAGTTGAAGAAGATCACCGACAAGGACATTCAAATCAATATCTTCGAAGTGAAAAGACCCGAACTGGACGCTGTGATTGTTGCCAACAACATCGCTCGCCAGGTAGAAGGCAAGATTGCATACCGCCGCGCTATCAAGATGGCTATCGCCAACACGATGCGCATGGGGGCCGAAGGTATCAAGGTGCTGATCTCCGGTCGTCTGAACGGTGCTGAAATGGCCCGCTCTGAGATGTACAAGGAAGGTCGTACTCCGTTGCATACTTTCCGTGCCGACATCGACTACTGCCATGCTGAAGCATTGACGAAGGTGGGTCTGCTGGGTATTAAGGTATGGATTTGCCGTGGTGAAGTGTACGGAAAACGTGAGTTGGCTCCGAACTTCGCACAGACGAAAGAAAACGGTCGCAGCAATAACGGCAACAACGGTGGTGGCAAGAACTTCCGTAGAAAGAAAAACAACAATCGCTAACGAATTTGAATTTTAGGAATTATGTTACAACCGAAAAAGACAAAATTCAGAAGACAGCAGAAGGGTAGTGCCAAAGGTAATGCCCAGAGAGGCCACCAGTTGGCTTTCGGTTCATTCGGCATCAAGTCTTTGCAGACAAAATGGATTACGGGCCGTCAGATAGAAGCAGCACGTATCGCTGTAACGAGATATATGCAACGTCAGGGTCAGATTTGGATCCGTATCTTCCCGGACAAACCTATCACCCGCAAGCCTGCCGATGTACGTATGGGTAAAGGTAAAGGTAGTCCCGAAGGTTTCGTAGCACCTGTAACACCGGGTCGTATTTTGATTGAGGTGGAAGGTGTCTCTTTTGATGTAGCTAAAGAAGCTCTGCGTCTCGCCGCTCAGAAACTTCCTGTTACTACTAAGTTTATTGTTAGACGTGATTATGACGCAAGTCAAAATGTTTGATGAATATGAAGATTGCTGAAATTAGAGAAATAGCTACCGAAGAGTTGGCTGAAAGAATCCAGACAGAAGTTGCCAACTACAATCAGATGGTTTTGAATCATGCCATCTCTCCGCTGGAAAATCCTTCTCAGATTAAGAAGTTGCGCAGAACAATCGCGCGTATGAAGACTGAATTGCGTCAGAGAGAACTTAACAAATAATAATGGTCAGCATGGAAGCTAGAAATTTAAGAAAAGAAAGAACCGGTGTCGTTGTTAGCAATAAAATGGACAAGACCATTACTGTTGCTGCTAAGTTTAAGGAAAAACACCCGATTTATGGTAAGTTCGTTTCTAAAACGAAAAAGTACCATGCTCATGACGAAAAGAACGAGTGCAATATCGGTGATACCGTACGTATCATGGAAACTCGTCCTTTGAGCAAGAGCAAGAGATGGAGATTGATTGATATTATCGAAAGAGCTAAGTAATTATGATACAAGCAGAATCCAGACTAACAGTATGTGACAACAGTGGCGCTAAAGAAGCTCTTTGTATCCGCGTTTTAGGCGGTACAAAGAGACGTTACGCCTCTGTTGGGGATGTCATTGTTGTTTCTATCAAGAGTGTCATCCCTTCAAGTGATATTAAAAAAGGTGCAGTGTCCAAGGCACTGATCGTGCGTACCAAGAAAGAAATTCGTCGTGCTGACGGTTCTTACATTCGTTTTGATGACAATGCTTGCGTGTTGCTGAACAATGCAGGTGAAATTAGAGGAAGCCGTATCTTTGGCCCCGTAGCAAGAGAATTGCGTGCAGCCAACATGAAGGTCGTTTCATTGGCACCTGAAGTACTTTAATTTTGTAAAAGATTTAAGTAATGAGTAAATTACATATTAAGAAAGGCGATACAGTTTACGTAAACGCTGGTGAAGAGAAGGGTAAGACCGGTCGCGTTCTGAAAGTTCTCGTTAAGGAAGGACGCGCAATCGTGGAAGGTCTTAACATGGTATCAAAGAGTACCAAACCGAATGCTAAGAATCCGCAGGGAGGTATTGTGAAGCAGGAAGCTCCGATTCACATTTCTAACCTGAATCCGGTTGACCCCAAGACAGGCAAGCCGACCCGCATTGGTAGAAGAGAAAGTTCTGACGGTAGAACATTTGTTCGTTATGCTAAAAAATCTGGAGAGGAGATTTAACAATGAGTAATACTGCAAGCCTTAAGAAAGAATATGCAGAGCGTATTGCGCCTGCGTTGAAGAATCAGTTCCAGTATTCTTCATCCATGCAGATTCCCGTTCTCAAGAAGATTGTCATCAATCAGGGTTTGGGAATGGCTGTAGCCGACAAAAAGATTATTGATGTAGCCATCAACGAATTGACTGCCATCACTGGTCAGAAAGCCGTTGCCACTATTTCCCGCAAAGACATCGCCAACTTTAAGTTGCGTAAGAAGATGCCCATCGGTGTGATGGTGACTCTGCGTCGTGAGAGAATGTATGAATTCCTCGAAAAGCTGGTGCGTGTGGCTTTGCCCCGTATCCGCGACTTCAAGGGTATCAACAGCAAGTTCGATGGCCGTGGCAACTATACACTCGGTATCCAGGAACAGATTATCTTCCCTGAAATCAACATCGACAGCATCACGAAGATTTTGGGTATGAACATCACGTTCGTAACTTCTGCCCAGACTGACGAAGAAGGTTATGCGCTGTTGAAGGAATTCGGTTTACCGTTTAAAAACGCTAAAAAAGATTGATAAGATATGGCAAAAGAATCAATGAAGGCTCGCGAGGTAAGAAGAGCCAAACTTGTAGCCAAATATGCTGAGAAGCGTGCTGCGTTGAAGAAGATTGTAAATACAGGCGATCCTGCCGAGGCTTACGAGGCTGCTCAGAAACTCCAGGATCTTCCGAAGAATGCAAATCCTATCCGTTTGCATAACCGTTGCAAGCTCACCGGCCGCCCCAAAGGTTATATCCGTCAGTTCGGCATTTCTCGTATTCAGTTCCGTGAAATGGCATCCAACGGTTTGATTCCCGGCGTAAAGAAAGCTAGCTGGTAAATACATTTTTATTAAATATTGTCAGGGTAGTCCTGATTAATTTAACAATTATTTTTATGACAGATCCAATCGCAGATTTTCTCACAAGATTGAGAAATGCAATTAGTGCCAAGCACAGAGTAGTGGAAGTACCTGCTTCTAACTTGAAAAAGGAAATCACCAAGATCCTTTTTGAAAAAGGTTACATCCTGAACTACAAATTTGTTGAAGATGGTCCTCAGGGTACTATTAAGGTAGCCTTGAAGTATGATGCCGTAAACAAGGTGAATGCTATCAAGAAGCTCATCCGTGTATCAACTCCGGGATTGCGTAAGTACACCGGCTACAAGGACATGCCGAGAGTTATTAACGGATTAGGTATTGCCATTATATCTACATCCAAAGGTGTGATGACTGACAAGGAAGCCGCCCAGCTGAAAATCGGTGGTGAGGTTCTTTGCTATGTATATTAATTGTAGGAGGATAATCAATGTCAAGAATTGGTAAATTGCCCGTAAGTATCCCCGCAGGTGTGACAGTAACCCTGAAGGATAACGTTGTGAATGTGAAAGGTCCGAAAGGTGAGTTGAGTCAGTTTGTAGATCCTTCTATTGATGTTGTGATTGAAGACGGACATGTGGTGTTGAAGGAAAATGAAAACGCCTTGCTTGATAACCTCAAACAGCGTCATGCTTTCCATGGTTTGTATCGTGCTTTGATTCATAACATGGTGGTAGGTGTTTCCGAAGGTTACAAGAAAGAATTGGAGTTGGTCGGTGTTGGTTACCGTGCTTCAAACAATGGCAATATCATTGATTTCGCTTTGGGTTATACGCATAATATCTTTATGCAGTTGCCTCCCGAAATCAAGGTGGAAACTAAATCCGAAAGAAATAAGAATCCTCTTATCATATTGGAATCTTGTGACAAGCAGTTGCTCGGTCAGGTTTGTTCAAAAATACGTTCTTTCCGTAAGCCTGAACCTTACAAAGGAAAAGGTATTAAGTTTGTTGGTGAAGAAATTCGTAGAAAGTCTGGTAAGTCAGCTGGTGCTAAATAATTCACATAAAATCGTACAATTATGACAACAAAAATCGAAAGACGAATCAAGATCAAATATAGAGTACGCAACAAGATTTCAGGTACTGCTGAACGTCCGCGTATGAGTGTGTTCAGAAGTAACAAGCAGATATACGTTCAGGTTATCGACGATTTGAGCGGTAAGACCTTGGCGGCTGCTTCTTCTTTGGGCATGGAAACCATGCCGAAGAAAGCTCAGGCTGCCAAAGTTGGTGAGTTGATCGCTAAGAAGGCTCAGGAAGCCGGTATCACGACTGTCGTATTCGACCGTAATGGTTACTTGTATCATGGGAGAGTAAAAGAAGTGGCTGACGCTGCTCGTAACGGTGGACTTAAATTTTAATGAATTATGGCAGTTAATAACAGAGTTAAGATCACTAACGATATTGAATTGAAAGACAGACTGGTGGCCATCAACCGTGTTACGAAGGTGACGAAAGGTGGTAGAACATTTACTTTTTCTGCTATCGTGGTTGTAGGTAACGAAGATGGTATCATCGGCTGGGGCCTCGGTAAGGCAGGCGAAGTGACAGCAGCCATTGCCAAGGGTGTTGAGTCAGCTAAGAAGAATCTTACCCGTGTCCCGGTGCTGAAAGGCACTGTGCCTCATGAACAGACCGCTAAGTTCGGTGGTGCTCAGGTATTCATCAAGCCTGCTTCAACCGGTACTGGAGTGGTGGCAGGTGGTGCAATGCGTGCCGTGCTCGAAAGTGTTGGTGTTACAGATGTCTTGGCCAAGTCGAAAGGTTCGTCAAACCCCCATAACCTGGTGAAGGCTACAATTTTGGCTTTGAGCGAAATGAGAGATGCTCGCACAGTAGCTCAGAACAGAGGTGTAAGTTTGGAAAAAGTATTTAGAGGATAAGGAGGAAGAACATGTCAACTATCAAAATCAAACAAGTGAAAAGTAGAATTGGTGCTCCTATTGATCAGAAAAGAACGTTGGATGCACTGGGCCTTCGTAAAATGAATCGCGTGGTTGAACACGAAGAAACTCCTTCAATTCTGGGTATGATTGCAAAGGTGAAGCACCTGGTAGCAATCGTTAAGTAATATATTGTTAATAAAAAAGGATTTTACAATATGAATTTAAATAGTTTGCGTCCTGCTGAAGGCTCTGTCAAGACAAGAAAGAGAGTTGGCCGTGGTGCCGGTTCAGGTTTAGGCGGTACTTCTACTCGTGGACATAAAGGAGCAAAATCAAGATCTGGTTATTCCAAGAAGATTGGTTTTGAAGGTGGTCAGATGCCTCTCCAGCGTCGTGTGCCGAAGTTCGGCTTTAAGAACATCAACCGTGTGGAATACAAGGCTATCAACCTGAATCTTATCCAGAGCTTGGCCGAAGCCAAGAACCTGACTAAGGTTGGTATCAATGATTTGATTGAAGCCGGTTATATTTCTTCAAAGCAGCTGGTGAAAATTCTCGGTAACGGTAGTTTGACTATCAAGCTTGAAGTTGAAGCAAATGCTTTCTCTAAGAGTGCGGTAGCTGCCATCGAAGCCGTTGGTGGTAATGCAGTAAAACTCTGATTCAATGAGAAAATCTATTGAAACATTAAAGAATATATGGAAAATTGAGGATCTGAGACAACGGATCCTCATAACTATATTGTTTATTGCAATTTATCGCTTCGGTTCGTACGTGGTGCTGCCGGGTATTAACCCTGATATGTTGTCGAGATTGCATGAACAGACGAGTGAAGGACTTCTTGCTTTGTTGAATATGTTTTCTGGTGGAGCATTCTCCAATGCTTCAATTTTTGCGTTGGGTATCATGCCCTACATTTCTGCGTCCATTGTGATTCAGTTGTTGGCCATTGCTGTACCCTATTTCCAGAAACTCCAGCGTGAGGGGGAAAGTGGACGAAGAAAGATCAATCAGTACACCCGTATTCTGACTATCTTCATTTTGATTTTCCAGGCTCCTTCTTATCTGATTAACTTGAAAATGCAGGCGGGTCCGGCTCTTAATGCTTCATTAGATTGGACTTTCTTTATTATTACTTCTACCATCATTTTGGCGGCAGGAAGCATGTTCATCTTGTGGCTTGGTGAGAGAATCACCGATAAGGGCATAGGCAATGGTATTTCGCTCATTATTATGATTGGTATCATTGCCCGTCTTCCACAGGCTTTCTCGGGTGAATTTGTTTCCCGTCTTGCATCTCCCGGAGCCGGAGGTATCATCATGTTCCTGGTGGAGATTGTAGTGCTGATTTTCGTGATTGCCGCTGCAATTCTTCTGGTGCAAGGCGTACGCAAGGTGCCTGTACAGTATGCCAAGCGTATTGTTGGCAACAAACAATATGGTGGTGCTAGACAGTATATTCCTTTAAAGGTAAATGCCGCAAATGTAATGCCGATCATCTTTGCCCAGGCAATTATGTTCATCCCTATTACAATCGTCGGATTCTCAAATGTAGCCAGCGCAAGTGGTGTAGCACGCGCTTTTGTGGATCATACGAGCTTCTTGTATAATCTGGTATTCGCGCTGCTGATTATTGTATTTACGTGGTTCTATACTGCGATTACAATCAATCCCACGCAGATGGCCGAGGACATGAAACGCAACAATGGTTTTATTCCAGGCGTGAAGCCGGGTAAACATACTGCCGACTATATCGATACGATTATGTCGCGCATCACTTTCCCGGGTTCTATCTTTTTGGCTATCGTGGCTGTATTGCCCGCTTTCGCCGGCATCTTTGGTGTCCAGGCAGAATTTGCGCAGTTCTTTGGTGGGACTTCTTTATTGATTCTGGTGGGAGTTGTACTTGATACGCTTCAGCAAGTGGAAAGCCATCTGTTGATGCGTCATTATGACGGTTTGCTCAGCTCCGGAAGAATTAAAGGTCGTTCAGGTAATGTAGCTGCTTATTAAAATTACAAGTCTAGAATGATATTTCTAAAGACAGATGATGAAATAGAGTTGCTTCGACAGAGTAATCTCCTTGTGGGGAGGACTCTGGCCGAAGTGGCTAAAATGATAAAACCTGGCGTTACAACCAGACAACTTGACAAGGTGGCGGAAGAATTTATCAGAGACAACGGAGCTATTCCGACTTTTAAAGGCTTCCCAAATCCTTTCGGCGACCCCTTCCCGGGAACTCTTTGTACTTCGGTCAATGAACAGGTGGTGCACGGAATTCCCAATGACATCCCTCTCAAGGACGGAGATATCGTTTCCGTCGACTGCGGTACTTTCATGAATGGTTTTTGTGGTGATTCGGCCTATACGTTTTGTGTAGGTGAGGTGGCGCCCGAGACGGTGGCACTTCTGAAGGCGACCAAAGAAGCCTTGTATAAAGGCATTGAGAATGCCGTTCATGGCAAGCGGCTCGGGGATATCGGTTATGCTGTCCAGACTTATTGCGAAGCCCGTTCTTACGGAGTGGTGCGTGAGTTTGTAGGACATGGCATCGGTAAGGAGATGCACGAAGATCCGGCAGTGCCCAATTACGGGCGACGGGGTTCGGGCACGTTGCTCAAGAAAGGGATGTGTCTGGCGATTGAACCCATGATTACGTTGGGTGATCGAAAAATTGTAATGGAGCCTGACAAATGGACCATCCGTACCCGTGACCGCAAGTGCGCCGCTCATTTTGAGCATACAGTGGCGGTGAGGGCCGGTAAGGCTGACATTTTATCATCATTTGATTTTATAGAACAAGTTTTAGGAGATAAAGCAATTTGATATGGCAAAGCAATCTGCAATAGAACAAGATGGAGTAATCGTTGAAGCATTGTCAAATGCAATGTTTCGGGTGGAGTTGGAGAATGGACATGAGATCACCGCTCATATTTCCGGAAAAATGCGTATGCATTACATTAAGATATTGCCGGGTGACAAGGTAAGGGTAGAGATGTCTCCTTATGACTTGTCAAAAGGAAGAATCGTTTTTAGATACAAATAAAAGATAATTAAGATATGAAAGTAAGAGCATCATTAAAGAAACGTACGCCGGAATGTAAGATCGTAAGACGTAATGGCCGTTTGTATGTTATTAACAAGAAAAATCCTAAGTATAAACAACGTCAAGGATAAATTTATTATTTTTGCAAAAAAAATAATTTAGTATATGGCTATAAGAATAGTTGGTGTAGATTTGCCTCAGAATAAGAGAGGTGAGATTGCGTTGACATACGTATATGGTATCGGACGCAGCAGTTCAGCAAAGATTTTGGATAAAGCAGGTGTTGATCGTGACCTGAAAGTGAAGGATTGGACAGACGACCAGGCTGCAAAGATCCGTGAAATCATCGGTGCTGAATATAAAGTAGAAGGTGATCTTCGTTCGGAAATCCAATTGAACATTAAGCGATTAATGGACATTGGCTGCTATCGTGGTATTCGCCACCGTTTGGGCTTGCCCGTGAGAGGTCAGAGCACTAAGAACAATGCTCGTACACGCAAGGGTAGAAAGAAAACAGTTGCAAATAAGAAAAAAGCTACTAAATAATAATTGTTAATATGGCAAAAAAAACAGTCGCAGCTAAAAAAAGAAATGTGAAAGTGGATGCAAATGGACAGTTGCATGTTCATTCTTCCTTCAATAACATTATCGTTTCTTTGGCAAACAGCGAAGGCCAGATCATCTCATGGTCTTCTGCAGGTAAGATGGGATTCAGAGGTTCTAAGAAGAACACTCCTTATGCAGCTCAGATGGCTGCCCAGGATTGCGCTAAGGTGGCGTATGATCTTGGCCTGAGAAAGGTAAAAGCATACGTGAAGGGTCCGGGTAATGGACGTGAGTCTGCTATCAGAACGGTGCACGGAGCAGGAATTGAAGTTACTGAAATCATCGATGTAACTCCATTGCCTCACAACGGTTGTCGTCCTCCCAAGAGAAGAAGAGTATAATACTGATAACCTATTAGGGTGAAACTTGATTTTGTTAGATAATGGATTGCATTTCCTTTCTGTAATCGCGGCTGCAACAAATTGAGTTCACATATAACAATTAAAATTAAAAAAGAAAATGGCTAGATA
This sequence comes from uncultured Bacteroides sp., assembly GCA_945833835.1. GTDB lineage: Bacteria > Bacteroidota > Bacteroidia > Bacteroidales > Bacteroidaceae > Phocaeicola. Next base: position 50,194 of record CAMAFR010000009.1, on the reverse strand, counting down.
TACTGGACCAAAAACTAGAATTGCACGTAAATTTGGTGAAGCAATCTTTGGAGCAGATAAAGTTTTGTCTAAGAAAAACTATCCTCCCGGACAGCATGGAAACAACCGTCGCAGAAAAACTTCTGAATATGGTGTCATGTTGGCTGAAAAGCAGAAAGCTAAATATACTTACGGTGTCTTGGAAAGACAGTTCCGTAACCTCTTCGAAAAGGCGGCTGCAACAAGCGGTATTACCGGTGAAATCTTGATGCAGAGTCTTGAATGTCGTTTGGACAACGTTGTGTTCCGTTTGGGTATTGCCCCCACTCGTGCTGCTGCCCGTCAGTTGGTTGGCCACAAGCACATTACTGTAGACGGTAAAGTGGTAAACATTCCTTCTTTCTCGGTAAAGCCGGGTCAGATTGTGGGTGTTCGTGAAAAATCTAAGTCCCTTGAAGTTATCGCTAACTCTTTGGCAGGATTCAACCATAGCAAATATCCTTGGTTGGAATGGGATGAAAGCACTAAGGTAGGAAAATTGCTGCATATTCCTGAAAGAGCGGATATCCCTGAAAACATTAAAGAACACTTGATCGTTGAATTGTACTCTAAATAATAATTAATTTCATGGCGATATTAGCATTTCAAAAACCTGATAAAGTATTAATGTTGGAAGCGGATTCCAAATTCGGCAAATTCGAATTCCGTCCGCTTGAGCCCGGTTTCGGTATTACCGTTGGTAATGCTTTACGCCGTATTCTTCTCTCTTCTCTGGAGGGCTATGCCATCAATACCATACACATTGATGGTGTTGAACATGAATTTGCCACTGTACCTGGAGTCAAGGAAGATGTTACTAACATTATCTTGAATCTGAAGCAAGTCAGATTCAAGCAAGTAGTTGAGGAATTCGAGAATGAAAAGGTAAGCATTACCGTTGAGAATTCTACTGAATTTAAGGCAGGTGATATTGGTAAGTATTTGACCGGATTTGAAGTGTTAAATCCTGAATTAGTTATTTGCCATTTAGATTCAAAAGCAACTATGCAGATAGATCTTACAATCAACAAAGGTCGCGGATACGTACCGGCGGACGAAAACCGTGAGTTCTGCACCGATGTGAATGTAATTCCTATCGACTCCATTTACACTCCGATTCGTAATGTCAAATATACGGTGGAAAACTATCGTGTGGAACAGAAGACCGACTATGAGAAGCTGGTACTTGAGATTACGACGGACGGTTCCATTCACCCGAAGGAAGCTCTGAAGGAAGCTGCCAAGATACTGATTTATCACTTCATGCTCTTCTCTGATGAAAAGATTACTCTCGAAACATCAGACAATGACGGCAATGAGGAATTTGATGAAGAGGTATTGCACATGCGTCAGTTGCTGAAGACCAAACTGGTCGATATGGACTTGTCAGTGCGTGCGTTGAACTGTCTGAAGGCTGCCGATGTGGAAACACTTGGCGATTTGGTTCAGTTTAACAAGACCGACCTGCTGAAGTTCCGTAACTTCGGTAAGAAATCGCTCACTGAGCTTGATGATTTGCTCGAGAGTCTGAATCTGTCGTTTGGAACAGATATTTCTAAGTATAAATTAGATAAAGAATAAACAATGAGACATAATAAGAAATTCAACCATTTGGGTCGTACTGCTTCTCACAGAAACGCTATGTTGTCAAACATGGCATGTTCTTTGATCAAGCACAAAAGAATCACTACGACTGTTGCGAAGGCTAAAGCTTTGAAGAAGTTCGTTGAGCCGCTGATTACTAAGTCAAAAGAAGATACAACCAACTCTCGTCGTGTTGTGTTCAGCTACTTGCAGGACAAGTATGTTGTGACAGAACTCTTCAAGGAAATCTCTGTGAAGGTTGCTGATCGTCCGGGTGGATACACTCGTATCATCAAGACCGGTCATCGTTTGGGTGACAACGCTGAAATGTGTTTCATCGAACTGGTTGACTACAATGAGAACATGGCTAAGACTGCTGCCAAGAAAGCAACTCGTACCCGTCGTTCTAAGAAATCAGCCGCCGCTGAAGCTCCTGTTGCCGAAGCCGTTGCTGAAGCTACAACAGAGGAAGCCCCTAAAGCTGAATAATTCTGTGACAATCTATATACGAAAAAAGCTGGAAGTTCGCTTCCGGCTTTTTTTATTTCCTCACTTCGCTATTGCCCCTTTTTCCCCACTATGACCCAACGAATCAATGAGATCGACTTTCTGAGGTGTGTGTTTATCCTGTTGATGGTGGCTTTTCACCTGGTGTATATCGGTGACAAGTATCCTTATGCCAAGCTGGTGGTCTATACTTTCCACATGCCGGCTTTTCTGCTTATATCCGGCTACCTGCTTTCGATGCATAAGCCCGCAGTCCTTTTCTTCCGCTCTATGGTATGGCTGTTTGTGCCCTATGCTGTCATGGAGAGCGGCTATGTGCTGATGGCCTCTTTCTTGCCTATCCGTGAACATATCGACTGCCTTACGCTTCCACTCTTCTTCGATAAGCTGTTGTTTCATCCGTTGGGCCCTTATTGGTATCTGCACACACTGTTGCTGGGGGGAATTACGGGTTATTTCCTTTCATGCCTGAAGGTGTGTAGGGGGAATATGTCCGTCTTTTGCGCCTTGTTGGCGCTGGTGTTCATGGCCGAGTCATGGTGGCTGGGTCTGGCCGATCTTTCCAGTCTGTTCTATCTGGGTATTGGCATGATTCTCCGGCGCAGGGAGATTAGCTTCGTCTCCTTTTTCCGGGGTACGGTGTGGTCTCTACCGCCGCTTCTGGTCTTCGCATCAGATACATCCTATCTTCACCGTTTTTCGTTGCCAGGTATGCTGATGACCTATTTTTCCATCAGTATGTCGTTGGCAATCTTTCCGTATGTAGGGAGATTGCGCACCTTGCTTTTATTTATCGGTCGAAATACGTTGGCCGTTTTAATTTTTTCTCCTATCTTTACGCTGTTGTCCAAAGGACTCTTGCCCTTGTTCGGTTTCGACCCTACGGGACTGTGTTTTTTGGTGGTTGCGCTGTCGCTGGTCCTGACAGGGAGTTTTGGTATAGCGTGGTTATTGGACAGGTGCCGATTGTCGCGTTTCTTGTGCGGCCGACCACAAATGTTGCAGTAAGCGGTTGCCGACAGGATGACAGAGTGGCAGTAGGGTGCGGTTTCGAGGGTGTCTGAGCCGTATTTGGCACCCAATTTGCTGTAACCTATGTAGTGAGATGAGAACTGTGAAACATTAAAAATATACGATTATGATTTCAGAAAAATTAAACAAAGCCATCAATGACCAGATTACTGCTGAAATGTGGTCTTCCAATCTCTATCTTTCCATGTCTTTCTACTTGGCAAAAGAAGGTTTCGACGGATTTGCCACCTGGATGCGCAAGCAGTCGCAGGAAGAGCTGACTCATGCCTATGACCTGGCAGACTATGTGGCAAAGCGAGGTGGTGCAGCATTGGTCGGCAAGATTGATGTGGTACCGCAAGGTTGGGGTAGTGTGCAGGAAGTGTTCGAACACGTGTACAAGCACGAATGCCATGTTTCGGCTCTGATTGACGAGTTGGTGAATGTCGCAGCTGCCGAAAAGGATAAGGCTTCGCAGGATTTCTTGTGGGGATATGTGCGCGAGCAGGTGGAAGAAGAGGCTACTGCACAGGACATCGTCGACAAGCTGCGTAAGTGCGGTGACGGTTCTGGTGTGCTGTATTTGAACGATAAGTTGGGACAGCGCAAGTAATAGTGGCTGAACGCTTGATTAGAATCACAACAGCAGGCAGTCGGGACCCGGTAAGGGAAACGGCCGCCTGCTTTTTTTATCGAAAAAATGCTTGGCAGGTATATGATATATCTCCTGATAGTTTTATCTTTGTAAAAACTCATACTACCGACATTATGCCTGATCTGATATTGCGTGTGAAAAATTGGTGTCGCAGGTTCCGGCATCGTTGCGGATATGGTGTGCACTCACCCTCCGATTTTTTCTTCATTACCTCTGTTGTCTACGAAAAGCTGCCCTTTTATGCTTACCAGACCCTTCACCAACTGCGTGTCGGAAAGTCGTTGCCTTCGACTTACCGTGAAAAGGTAGACAAATTGTATTTCAGGCTGGTCAACTATCTTCAACCTAAGGTTTGGGTGGAAGAGGCGGGAGGAGCAGACCTCACCACACGTTATATAGAAGCGGCCTGTCCGAATATGCGCCGGCTGTCCGTGGATGAAGCCTTGCGAACGGGTGTGTCGGTGGATATGGTCCGTCTGGACGATGCCAATTACCGGGAGAACTACGAACGGCTATTATCATTGGTACACAGCCGGACCTGTTTTATCATCGGTCGTCCGTATGCTACGAAAGAGAAGATCAAGTGGTGGAAGGAGGTGGTGGCTGATGCGCGTACCGGTGTGACATTTGATTTGTACGACATCGGATTGGTTTTCTTTGACAAGCAACGGTTCAAGGAACACCGTGTCGTGAACTTCTTCTGAGCAATCTATAATCCGATAGGAACATGAAAAAGAGTTTGATTTATACCCGTACAGGGGATGACGGAACGACATCGTTGGTGGGAGGCCGGCGGGTGAGCAAAACAGATTTGCGCTTGGAGGCCTATGGCACTGTGGACGAACTGAATGCCCAATTAGGCATGTTGTCAGCCTTATTGCCGTCTGAAGACAAAGAAAAAGCCCTCTTGCGGTTTGTACAGCACCGGTTGTTTGCTGTGGGGGCCTATTTGGCCACTGATCTCAGTTGCACGTCGCTGCCGGCAGCCGGGCAGGTCGGTGCCGATGCCGTCAGTCGGCTGGAAACCGCCATTGACCGTATGGATGCCTCTTTGCCACGGCTCGAAGCCTTTGTCCTGCCAGGTGGTACATTGGCGGCTGCTGTCTGTCATGTCTGCCGCACCGTTTGCCGCCGTGCAGAGCGCCGGATGTTGGCACTGGAGGAAGCAGGTGTTTGTCCTGTTGACACTCATGTCAAACAATTTATAAACCGTTTGTCGGATTTCCTATTTGTCTTGTCACGCCGGCTGAACATTTTGGCGCACGAGTCAGAAATATTTTGGGATAAAGGTTGCAAATGACATAAATTGTTATACTTTTGTGCCCCGATAACATGATTATGGTTTTTAAAACGGAAACACTATGTATTGGACATTGGAATTGGCCTCGAAGCTGGAGGATGCTCCTTGGCCGGCTACTAAAGACGAACTGATTGACTATGCCATGCGTTCGGGCTCTCCGTTGGAAGTCATCGAGAACCTGCAGGAAATGGAGGACGAAGGTGAGATTTATGAAAGTATCGAAGACATCTGGCCCGATTATCCCAGCAAGGAGGACTTTTTCTTCAACGAGGAGGAATATTAAGCCGATGTAATAACGCAATTTGTTGAAAATCAGTATTGACAGTAAAAGGAGGATGTGTCGTAAAACTGCTATTACGACACATCCTCTTGTCGTTTATGGTCCATCAAGCAGGCTGCCCCCTTTTGTCATGATCCGGATGACAAAAGGGGGCAGTCCTATCGTTGGTGGTGGCGCTTACATGCGCTCGGGAACCTCGATGCCCAGCAGCCCCATGGCCAGCTTGACAATCTTACCCACATTGCGGCTCAGTGCCAGGCGGAACACCTTGACGGCTTCGTCCGCTTCGCGCAGGATGCTGAAGTCGTGATAGAACTGGTTGTATTCTTTCACGAGGTCATAGGTGTAGTTGGCGATGACAGACGGGTTGTAGTCCGTGCCGGCCTGTTTCACGACATTGGCAAAATCGGCCAGCAGCTGTATCAGTCCCTCTTCTTTGGCACTCAGCTCGATGCCTGTGGGGATGACGGCGGGCACCGTGATGCCGGCCTCGGCTGCCTTGCGCAGGATGGACTGGATACGGGCATACGTGTATTGGATGAAAGGTCCGGTGTTGCCATTGAAGTCGATGGACTCTTTCGGGTTGAACGTCATGTTCTTGCGCGCGTCCACTTTCAGGATGAAATACTTCAAGGCTCCCAGGCCTACGATGCGGGCGATGTCTGCCGCTTCCTCCTGGCTCAGCCCGTCCAGCTTGCCCAGCTCTGCACTGGTTTCCTTGGCCGTGTCAATCATGGCCTCCATCAGGTCATCGGCATCGACCACCGTCCCTTCGCGGCTCTTCATCTTCCCTTCGGGCAGTTCCACCATGCCGTAGGAGAAGTGCACCAGGTCTTTGCCCCATTCGAAGCCCAGACGGTCCAGCAGGATGGACAATACCTGGAAGTGATAGTTCTGTTCGTTGCCGACCACATAGATCATTTTGTTGATGGGGAAGTCGGCAAACCGCTGTTCGGCGGTACCGATGTCCTGCGTCATGTAGACCGATGTCCCGTCGGCACGGAGCAGCAGTTTCTGGTCCAGCCCTTCACCCGTCAGGTCGGCCCATACCGAGCCGTCTTCCTTGCGGAAGAACAAGCCCTTCTCCAGTCCTTCGAGCACCTTCTTCTTGCCTTCGAGGTAGGTGTTCGATTCGTAGTAGATTTTATCGAACCCTACGCCCATCATCCGGTAGGTCTCATCGAATCCGGCATATACCCAGTCGTTCATTTTCTTCCAGAGCGCCCGTACCTCGGGGTCGCCGGCCTCCCATTTGCGGAGCATCTCGCGGGCTTCCAGCATCAGGGGAGCGTCGGCCTCGGCCTTGGCCTTGGCGCTCTCTTCGTCCAATCCCTCGGCACGGTAGCGGGCCGACAATTCGCTGACTTCGGCTTTGTAGTGTTTGTCGAACGCCACGTAATAGTCCCCTATCAGGTGGTCGCCCTTCTTGCCCGACGATTCGGGTGTCTCGCCGTTCCCGTACTTCAGCCATGCCAGCATGGACTTGCAGATGTGGATGCCGCGGTCGTTCACAATGTTGGTCTTCACCACCCGGTTGCCGTTGGCCGCCATGATGTTGGCCAGCGCGTTGCCAAGGAGGTTGTTGCGCACATGTCCCAGGTGGAGCGGTTTGTTGGTATTGGGGGAAGAGTATTCTATCATCACCAACGGTGCCTGTGCGTCGGCAGGTGTCAGCCCCCACTGCGGATTGGCCTCGATGCGGTTGAGCAGCCCTATCCACACGTCGGAGGCGATGGTGAGGTTCAGGAATCCTTTGATGACGTTGTAGGCCGCAATGGCGGGCTCGTGCTGTTTCAGGTATTCACCTATCTCGCAGGCGGTCTGTTCGGGCCCTTTCTTCGACAGTTTCAGGAAGGGGAATACCACCAGGGTGAGGTGTCCCTCGAATTCCTTCTTGGTTTTCTGCAGTTGTACCATGCGGGCAGGTACTTCCTGTCCGTACAACGATTTCACGCCTTCGAGGACGGAAGCGGTCAGTTGATCTTCTATTTTCATGATGCTAACTATATTGTTTTTGGGTGCAAAGATAACGTAAAGAAATGAAGAATGCGGCAGGAAGGAGGAAGAATCCTTCCTGCCGGGGGCAAAGGTCGTGCCGGAGCTAAGGCCGGTACATCAGTGTGGACAGGTAGCTCTCGGCAAAGACATGGTTGGCGATGTCCAGCAGATGGCTGGCGGTGAGTGCCTCGATACGGCGGAACACTTCCTCTTTCTCCTCGTAGTGCCCGAAGTGGAGGAAGCATTTGCCCATGTTCAGGGCGTTGTTCTCGAAGTTGTCGCCGGCCACACCTATCTGCCCGATGAGCTGTTTTTTGGCGGCGGCCAGCTGCGAGGGGGTCAGTGCCTGCTCGCGCAGCCGCCGGAGTTCTTTGTGGACCAGCTCTACACACCGGTCGGTGTCGGCGGCATCGCAGCCGAAGTAGATGCAGAACGTGCCGGTATCGGTGTAGGAGGTGAGGTTCGACTCGACGGTATAGACCAGTCCCCGCTTCTCGCGCAGGCTGATGTTCAGCCGGCTGTTCATGCCCGGCCCGCCGAGGATATTGTTCAGCAGGTACAGGCCGGTCCGGCGTTCGTCGTAGGCATCGTAGGCACGCCCGCCTATCATGACGTGGCTTTGGTGCGTGTCCCGGCAGAGGATGCTTTGCCGGGGGCGGTAGTCGCCCGGAGCCTGGCGCGCCTCGGAGGTCGGGCCGGCAGGCGGAGGGGTGTCGACCGTTTGCTCCACGATGTGGACCACCTTCTTGAAGTCGATGTCACCCAGGACGAAGAACACCATGTTGTCCGCCCGGTAGTGGCGGCGGGTGAAGTCAAGCGCGTCTTCGCTGCGGAAGTGGCGGAGCTGGTCCGGTTGTCCGAGGATGTTGCGGCCCAACGGATGGTCGGGGAAAATCAGCTCCTCGAAATCGTCGAAAATCAGTTCGGCGGGACTGTCTTCGTAGCTCTGTATCTCGTCGACGATGACTTCCACCTCCTTCTCGATCTCCGCCTGCGGGAAAATGCTGTCGAAGACGATGTCCGTCAGCAGTTCCACGGCCCGGGCGAAATGTTCTTTCAGGAATGCGCTGTAGATGACCGTCTCCTCCTTGTTGGTATAGGCGTTGAGGTCGCCCCCGACGTGCTCCATGCGGTTCAGGATGTGCCAGGCCCGGCGTTTGTGGGTGCCTTTGAAGATGAGGTGTTCCACAAAGTGTGCCATACCTTGCTCGTGCGGACGTTCGTCGCGTGTGCCGGCGTTGACGGCAAATCCGCAGTAGGCGACAGGGGTAGGCGAGGGGGCATGGATGATGCGCAGCCCGCCAGGCAAAGTGAAAGTGTTGTAGGCCATGATTTTTGTCTGAATCTGATTAGCGGTTGCAAAAATACAACAATACTTTTTGTCTTTCCTTAAAAAATACAGATATTTGCAGGAGATTGACAAACGCAACATTCTATGGAGAGGATAGCTGTATTTTGTGCCGCGTCGGAGGATATTGCCCCCGTCTATGCGGAGAAGGCCGCCGAGTTGGGCACCTGGATGGGGCGGCACGGGAAAGTGCTGGTCTACGGAGGCTCGGTTTCGGGACTGATGGGGCAGGTGGCGCGTGCCGCCAAGGCCGCCGGTGCCCTGCTGATGGGCGTGGTGCCCACCCGTCTGGAAGAGCGGGGCAAGGTGAGCGACCTGCTCGATGTGACGTTCCGCACGGACAATCTGAGTGACCGCAAGGACGTGATGTTGCGCGAGAGCGATGTCTGTGTGGCGTTGCCCGGAGGCGTGGGGACACTCGACGAGGTGTTTACCGTAATGGCTTCGGCGGCCATTGGCTATCATGACAAGAAGGTCATCTTTTACAATATCAACGGGTTTTGGGACGGCCTCCTGCGGGTGTTGCGGGAGTTGGAGGCGCAAGGCTTCGTCCATCGTCCGCTGGCCGACTGCACGGCCGTGGCCCACACGTTTGAAGAACTAACAGAAATGCTGAACTAACCAAAAACGACAGAAGTTATGATTTTATCCATTCAAGAGCTGCTGAGACGTGAGGCGGAGGCGGTGTTGAACATCCCGGTGACGGAGGCCTACGGGCAGGCGGTGGAGCTCATTGTGGAGCAAGTGTGCCGCCAGAAAGGCAAGCTGGTCACGAGCGGCATGGGCAAGGCCGGACAGATAGCCATGAACATTGCCACGACGTTCTGCTCGACCGGCATCCCGGCCGTCTTTCTGCATCCCAGCGAGGCCCAGCACGGCGATTTGGGCATCCTGCAGGAGAACGATCTGCTGCTGCTGATTTCCAACTCGGGGAAAACCCGTGAAATCGTGGAACTGACCGCCCTGGCAGACGGGCTGTATCCGCAGCTGAAGAAAATCGTCATCACAGGCGCTCCCTACAGCCCGTTGGCGAAGGCCGCCGACATCTGTCTGGCCACGGGACATCCAGATGAGGTCTGCCCGTTGGGAATGACACCGACCACATCGACCACGGTGATGACCGTCATCGGAGACATCCTGGTGGTGGAGACCATGAACAGGACCGGTTTCACCATCGAGGAATACAGCAAGCGTCATCATGGAGGCTATCTGGGTGAACGCTCGCGTGAACTGAGCAAATAGACGGAAGTACGAACGATTGTCAATACAACAGCAAACAGATGAGAAAAGTAATAGGAATCGGTGAGACCATCCTGGATGTGCTCTTCCGCAACGGACAACCCACGGCCGCAGTGCCCGGCGGGTCGGTGTATAATGCCATGATTTCTTTGGGAAGGATGGGGGTGGATGTCACGTTTATCAGCGAGACGGGCAATGACCGTGTGGGCAGGATGATTCTGGCCCACATGCGCGAGAACGGTATCTGTACAGACAGTGTGAATGTGTTCCCCGACGGCAAGTCGCCGGTATCGCTGGCGTTTCTCAACGAGCGGAACGACGCCGACCACATCTTCTATAAGGATTATCCGCGGTTGCGGCTGGATGTGCGGCTGCCCTCCGTCTCGCGGGACGACATAGTCATGATAGGTTCTTACTATGCGGTGACCCCGCTCTTGCGGGAGAAGGTGAAAGAGCTGCTGGATGCCGCCCGCGAAGCGGGAGCTATCGTGTATTACGATGTCAACTTCCGCAGCTCGCATGCCAACGAGGCCATCAAGCTGCACGCCACGATTCTGGAAAATTTTGAGTACACGGATATCCTCCGGGGTTCGGCCGATGACTTCCGGAACATGTTCGGGACGGGCGATGCCGATACCATCTATCGGCGGCATGTGGCTTTCTATTGCCCGAACTTCATCTGTACGGATGCTGAGAAGGACATCTGCCTGCGCACGGCTGCTTTTGCCAAGAACTACCCTATCGAGCCTATTGAGACGGTCAGCACCATCGGTGCCGGCGACAATTTCAATGCCGGCGTGGTGTGGGGACTGCTGAAGAACCGCATCCGCCGCGATGACCTGCGGGAGTTGACGGAAGCAGATTGGGATGGTATTATCCGGTGCGGGAAAGACTTCAGCGCCGAGGTCTGCCGCAGCCTGCACAACTCGGTGTCGAAAGAGTTTGCCGGGCGTTACCGTTGAGGTACGCTTCATAGACGGCCACCGGCCGCCCTCAGTGATGACAGCAGCCCGCCGTCACTGAAGGCGGCCGGTGGCCGTCTATGGTGTTCAGGGATACATCAAGTTGGCGTCGGTGGCCACCTCCAGCACCTCGTGCAGGTATTTGGCGGCTTCCCATCTGGCTTCGGGCAGGTTCATCAGCAGGTAGTTGCCGCAGTCTTTGGCAGAAGCTCCCGGCACCTCGCCTTCAAAGCCGGCAATGAAGCCGAAGGTCTCTATCATCAGGGGGAGAATGTCGTGCGAGGTCAGGTCGCCCTGTACGATGAGGTAGTTGCCGGTGAGGCATCCCATCGGCCCCCAATAGACGATGCGGTCTGCCCATTGCGGATGGTTCCTCAGGAAGGTGGCCGCCAGATGTTCGATGGTGTGCAGGGCCGAGGGGCTGAGGGCCGGTTCGCGGTTGGGTGCTTTCATGCGGACATCGAAGGTAGTGACAACGGTGCCGCCCACCTGGTCCTGGCGGGATACGTAGACTCCTCGCAGCAGTCGGAGGTGGTCAATGGTAAAGCTGGGTATTTTCTTCATACGGTTGTTGGGGAAAAGTGTTGTCAGAGGGCTTTCAGCAAGGCTTCTGTGACCTGAAACGACCGGTCGGCCATCTCTTCCCAGAAGTTGAGGTACTGATGGAAGTTGTTTTCGTGGTTGGGCGTGTCGCTGATGATGCGGAAGCTGAGGAAGGGCACCTGGTAGAGGTGGCACACCTGGGCGATGGCTGCCGACTCCATATCCACGGCCAGTGCGTCGGGGAAACGCCGGAGGATGGTGTCCAGCTCCTGGCCGGCGGTGATGAACTGGTCGCCGGTGCAGATCAGCCCGCCGTGCAGGCGGGTGGGCACCTCTAACGAGAGGGCTTTCTGGTATAGTGGTCCGTCGGTGGCAAACCGGGCGGGCAGCCCTTGCACCTGGCCGTATTCGTTTCCTTCACCACACCACACATCGTGGTACGCCAGCTGCGCTCCCACCACGACATCCATGACACGCACCTGGCTGCCCACGCCTCCGGCCACGCCGGTGCTGATGATGCAGTCTGGGTGGTAGTGGCGTATCAGTTCGGTGGTACCTACGGCGGCGTTCGTTTTTCCGATGCCGCATTGCATCAGTATGATCTGGTTGCCGCCGGCCTGTCCTTCGGTGAAGTGGAAGGGGGCGTGGGCCTGTTCGGTCCGGCGGGTCAGTCGGTTGGCCAGCTGCCGGTATTCGACAGACATGGCCACAATGATTCCTATTCGCATATTTTCAGTTTAACATATCTTTTTCGATGTAAGTGAACAAGGTGTTCCCGATGCGGAACTTCCGCCCGTGGTAGAGCGGGACGATGGTTCCGGGAGCGAGGTCTTTCCCTCGCAAGAGGACACCTGCTTCGAGGGCGCGCAGGCATACGCTGCCACGGTGCAGGAAGATTTCGGCCTGCAAGGGGGCGATGTGTTCGCTGACATCCCACGAGAGCTGCAGGCGGCAGTCGACTCCCTTGCCGATGGTGACGGCGGCATCGGGGGTGGCCTGCAGCCATTTGTAGAGGGCGATGTCGGTGGGCTTGATGGCTCCCGACACGTGGAGGAAGTAGTGCTCGGACCGGGGGGACACGCGGGCGATGCTGACCGCGATGCCGACCGCATACAGGATGTAGCTGAACAGGAGCGACTCCCGGTAGTTCACCACCGAATTGACAAAAAGGAACGCCCAGAGGTACATGCAGAACAGGCCGATGCCAATGGCCACAGCCACCCATCGGGTGCGGATCTGGGTACCGGTGAACACGGTGCTGCACAGCGTCGTGATGTAAGCGGTGAGGGACCACGGAATCCAGCTGACGAACAAGGAATTGGCCGGTATGTCGCACACGGCGCAGATGGCGTAGGTGAGCAGGAACGACACGTAGCCGCCGATACCGGCCACCAGCGTGCGGACAGCAATGGCGGCCGCTGTCTTCCAGGACTTGCGATGGCGCGAGGTGAGCAGGCTCAGGGCGAAGGTGAGGAAGCCGCCGATGCTCAGGCCCATGGTGGGCAGTTGCCCCATGCGGATTTCGTAGTTATGGAGAAACTCGTTGTAGCGTTCGCTGTTCTCTTCGAGCCCGGTGACCGACAGCAGCAGCCGCCCGAGAATGTCCTGGGTGGCCTCCACCGGCAGGCTGTTGAAATACACCCACGAGCATATCGCGGCGAGAATGGCGGCCAGCACCCATTTGAGCAGGAACGAGGCGTTCTTCGGGTCGAGCAGGTGGTGGCGGTTGTAATAGTGGGAACCTTCCTTGCACTGCCGGCCATACTCGGGGCAGTGGTAGCCGTTCTCTTCCCAGCACTGCAGGTGCACCACATGCTCGCAGCGGGTGACGATGAGGTCGCCTTCCTTGAACTCGTCTTTGCAGAAGTAGCAGCGGCGGTCCAGCAGGCGGTTGTTGACACTCATGCCGCTCCCTTGGTAGGTCACGACGTAACGGCGGCGGAACAGGCGGTAATGCACGTAGGGCCAGACGAACTGGAAGCCGGCATACGTCAGGAGCATCAGGATGACCCCCCAGAGGCAGCCTTGCAGCAGGCTCTGGCGCATGGTGAGGCCGTCGATGATGATGGGCTGGTAGATGCTGCCGACGGAATAGCTGGTGCTGGCGCTGGCCACCAGACTGTCGTTCGTGCAGTCGTAGAAAGAGATGGTCAGGTCGTGGCGGCTGCCGCGGTAGACCTTGCGCGAGGGGTTCTCCAGCACAATCTGGTAGTCGCTGTAACTGATGTGCAGTTTCGAGAGCATCTGCCGTTCGAGCGAGATCCAGTCGAAACGGTCCAGGTAGGCACCCCCCAAGTTGCGGCAGGCCAGTGAGAGGATGTTCTCCGACTCGTCCTCGCTCTCGCCGAACGGGGCGGAGCGCAGGTTGACGTAATAGACCGGATACCGGTTGGCCTGCTGCTCGCTGAGCTGCAACAGCCGCTGTTGCTGGCTGTAATGGTCGGGGTCAATCGGCTCGTCGTTGCGGTAGACCTCGCCGTCGGAGAAGACAATCATCGAACGGTAGTGCGCCTGCTTCAGAAAGGAGGTAGAGTCGTTGGTCAGCTCGTTGACCTTCCCGATGAGCGAGCGGTACAGCCGCTTGGGGGTGTCGGGGCGGCTCACGAAGTAATGGCTGATGATATAATTGGTGACCGGCATGAACGGTGACACGGTGCCGTCTGCCATGAAGGCGACGAACAGGTTGTCGTCACGGTACACGTTGTGCATCGTCTCGATGTAGGAACGTTGCCGGTTGACCTCGTTTTGCGGCAAGGTGAGGTCTACCACTACCAGGAGCTTCAGCCCCAAGGCCGCTATCTGCTGCGAGCCCACATGACGTATTTCTTTCAAGGCCGGCCGTTTCTTGTCCGGATGCAGGAGGAATCCATAGACATCCTGCGACACTTCGGCCCGGATTTCGGCGGGGTTGTCGAGGGCGTAGCCCTCCAGGTCTTTGGTCTCGTTGACGTTCAAGTACAGGGTCTTGTAGTCGGGAGAGAATTGCAGGTTCTGGGGCATGAGCCCGTCCGATTCGGGGATCGGCACTTCTGTGACACTGATGTTGTTGGGCAGATCCACACATCCGGTCTGTCCGGCCAGCAGTGCCGCCAGCAGGACAAAGCGTAAAAAGGTCGCTAAGGTTCGTTTCATGGGTCTATATTCAGATGGTAGGATAATCTTGATTGTTCTGGTTGAGCATGTCCTGGTATTTCTTGGCGTTTTCGCGCGCCTGTTGGAGCATCTTCAGTTTCGTGACGACGGCGTTGACGAACATCAGCACAATGGCTACGGCCGCCATCCCGAGCAGGTAGTCTTTGGCCCGTTCTATGAAGGGCTTGTAGACGGTCTCCTGTATTTGGGCCGATTGTGTCTTGAGGGAGATGTATTGTTCGGTCAGTGCCTGCATGCGTTTCTTCAGCTGGGGAAGGGTCTGCGACGCCGCCTCGGCCCGTCCGTAGTGCCCCTCAATGTCGGCCAGCAGCAACTGCTCAGACCCTTTGAGCCGTTCCAGTTCGCCAGCCAGCTGTGGGGCGACAGACAGTTCGAGGGCTTTGCGCTGCAGTTGTTTGTAGACGGTGTCTTGTGCGGCGATGAACCGCTCGGCCCGCTTGAAGTTCTCCAGCTCGTTGAGGCGTTGCTGTTGGCGGACGATGGAGTCTGCCGTTTCTTGCTGCAACTCCTCGAAGTGCGTCAGCAGGTCCAGCAAGGATTCGTCGTCGGCAATGACGGACTGGCGGGTCTGGAAGTACGTGTTCCAGCGGGTGCCGATGGCCTTCAGGCTGCGTTCGGCCCGTTTCAGCCGTTCGGCCGAGGCTCCCGACAGGGTGGCCTCCAACGAACTGATTTCGTCGGTGTACTGGCGCAACCGTATTTCTATCTGCATCAGTTCCTCGGCACGGAGGTGGTCGGGCTGGTCCGTTTGTGCCGGCAGGGGCGACGGCTGTCCTGCCAGCAGCCCGGTGAGGAGGAGGCCTCGTGCGAGTGTAAGTAGCTGTTTCATAGGTGGGATTTGCATTGGGTTTTGAAGTAACGTTCGGCCTCCTGGAAAGTCTGGACAGCCGTCCTCAGCCGCTCTATCCGTCCGTATCCGCGTTCGGAGATGGTCTGGTTGACATCATCGCATATTTCCTTGCAGAGCGCAATCAGGTCTTTGCGCTCCATCTCGTCATCAGACACCAGCCAGTGGGCCACAGCGTTGTCTATCTGCCGGGCCTTGACCAGCAGGCTCCGGGCGATGTCTTCCAGGTGGGCCGTCAGTTCGATGCCTGTCTTTTCCTCTTCTATAGGCGCTACCTCGCGGCGCATGGCGCGGAGGTCTTCCAGTATCCGGTTGTATTCGTCCCAGGCCTCTTGCAGGTCGGGGCAGTCTGTTTTGACAGGCCGGGCGGGGAATTGTTCGATGAGAGAGGCTTTGGCGTGTTCAAACAGCTCCAGCGTCTCCTGGTCGGGCACGGTGGCCTGCTGGAAGTTCTTGTTCAGCAGGGTATAGGCTTCGGCCAGACTGTCGCGGGTGGCGCAGGCGGTCTCCACCTCGCTGCCGTAGCCGAAACAGGGATTCCGGCGGATGGTGACGGCATACGTCTTGTTCAGGTGGCTGCCGGCCTGCAGCACGTACCGCGCCTTGCCGGGGCGGTCGGAGGTCTGGTCGAGCAGGAAGATGTCGTGCAGCGTCACCCGCACGGCGGTGCGGCGGCCTTCGATGTCGAAGGTCTGTTCGATGTAGTCGTTCACCAGGTGGTAGGTGGCCGGCTGTGGCTGCAGGCCTTTGACATCTATCCAGCGGCGGAAGATGTGTCTGCGCCGAGGGCGGGGAATGCTTTTGCGGCAGGGCTTCGACAGCTTGAACCGGCTGCCCGGCTCGTCTTCGGTGACAAACGGCAGCCGCTCGGGCAAGAGGCGTTTGCCCTTGAAGGCGGCCGCATAACGGGTGTCTTCGCGGAAGACAAACAGCCGTCGGTAGGAAATCAGGCTCACCGTGAGGGTGTTTTTCGCCTCGTCGAACCGGAATTTCACCATCATGTCCGTGTCGCGGGTGTCGGTGGCCAAAGCGATGTGGTCGGTGTACGAGGCTCCTTGTGCCACTTCGATTTCTTCCAAGGTCTGGGCGTGGGAGGTCATCGACACCATCCCCACTAACAGGGACAGCAGCCGGTGCCACCGGATATGTCTTAAGAAAAAGTCCATGGGTCTCATAGGTTTAATAGTTGCTGGAGAAATAAATCCATTGGTTCGGTTCGCCCTGCTGCAGGACCCAGGCGGCCACTTGCCGGTCCTCCGGATAAGGAGGTGTGGGCAGGGCGTGATACCTGGCATAGTGCAGGTAGAGGGCGATGCGTTCTATGCCCCACGCGAGGGGGGTGAAGGTATCGGTGGCGTTCAGGCAGACCCTTCCGGCCAATGCCCCGAAGTAACGGATGTTGGGATGGAAGGGCAGGGGCAGGGGGTGGCCTACCTCGTCGGCGGACAGGAACCTGAACTGGGGGGCGGCGTCAATGCAGGGATAGCCGGGTGGCAGGTCGATGCGCAGCAGGAAATGGTCGGCAAACAGCGGAGGATTGGCCACTCCCGGTTCGTTGAGCCTGTCGAGGTGTTCGGTGCCGCAGATGCTGCGTATGTGGTAGTCTATCAGATAGCCGACCGGCATTCCGGCGGCATTGCGTGCGGCCACCCGGTACCGGATGTCCGTCCGGTGGGCCAGTCGTTCCTCGATGGTCTGCCATTCGTGCCATAAACGCCGGTTCTTGCCGCTCAAGGTGGGTGCAGGAGGATTCACGTTGTAAGGCTATAAAGAGTATTTATCCCGGGAACGGGTCGGGGATGAGGTGGATGGTATCGTCGCTGTGTATGTTGTAGTCCGCCAGTGTCTGGTCGGTGTGGCCGATGCGCGGACGCAGGACACGTATCTCATGACATTCGGCGTCTTCTTTCCCGAAGAAATAGTCGAGCGGCGCTCCGCTGGCATCGACCGACGGGAAGTCGAAAATCAGCCGTCCGTCTTTGCCGGTGGCATGGCGCAGGTTATACATCAGGGTGCTCAGTGGCACGTCCGGGTTCATGACACGGAATTTCACGCTTTTGTTCTGGTAGATGATGTTCAAAAAAAATTCGTTATTGGTTTCAGCCATAGTCGTTAAAAAATTATTGGGGTGAACAACTGCCTTCAGGGGGGAGGCTTCCGCCTTAACTGAAGGTGATGCTCACGTGTATCGGGTAAATCTGCGTACTGCGTACTTCTATCATTTTCTGAAGGATGATTTCGGCCTGTGGGATATGGGGCGAGAAGCCTTTCCGCAGGCGTTCGTTTTCGTTCAGCCGGATGTGGACCACGATTTCATAACCGGCTTGTGGGTGGTCCATCTGCGGCCGGTGTCCGGTGCTGATGGAGGCAATCATCGAAGGCTCGATGGCATAGCGGGCCATGAGCTCTTTTTGGCAGAACAGCTTGATGTCGGCCGGTGTGACGATGCGGTCGTTGCTGGCCAGGTGATAGCGTGCGAAAAGCGCTTTGGCCGTTTCGCCGCGCAGTTCATCGATGCCCGGCACCGGTTGGGAGACACATTGGGTGCGGGCATAGTCGAGTCCCATCGGTACGCTGAACGAAAGGTTCTTCTCCAGCAGCGGGTTGGCGCGTGCCCCGTCGGTCGTCAGGTATTCTACTTCGACACCGATGCCGGCCGGATTCTTGTAGTCCGTCTGCCGCAGCAGGAGGTAGACACCGGGTTGTTCGTTGCCTTCATTCTTGAGGATGTTTTCGAGCAGGCTGCCCAGTATCTGGCGCAAGTCCCGCACGGTCTTTTCGATGGAGCGCACCTTCATGGTCATGAACGGTGCCGGGTCGGTGTCATATTTGTTGATGATGAGTGCCAACAGGCGGGTGAGTGAGGCAAGGGAGAAGCGGTCGGTCTGGATGCGCCGCACTTCTATTTCGGCGGTACGGTAGAGTTGTTCGCTCCGTCGGGGCAGCAGGTGCAGGTATTGTTCTTCCTCGTTGTTCTCGGAGAGGCCGCAGATGCGTTGTATCGGATCGGCACTGGTCAGGTTGACGCTGTGCAGTTTGGCATTGGCCAGCAGGACGGTGTTGAGGAAGAAATGCTCCTTGTCGAAAACGAATTTGTCGGTGATGCCCTCGAACTGCAAGACGAACTCGGTTTTGCGGGTGCTGTTCAGGAGCGGGCAGTCTTTAATGTAGTACAGCCGCAACGACTGGCGGGCGAACAGGTCGAAGCAGGCTGCGGCGGCCTGATAGGTGGGAGTGCCGTTTTCTGTCTGTATGTCGGCAGAGAAGCAGCGTGTCAGCGGCAGGTCGTTCAGGTCGGCCGCTGTGACGAGGGGCACGTGGCGGCCTCCTACGAAGAGTTTCAGCTCTCGGTAGTCCGGGCTGTTGATGCCGAAGCACAGGCCTTCGAGGTTGCTGACGGGGGCATGGAAGATGACGTTCATCCGCCAGCGGCGGCCGTCGAGCCGGGTGACCGACTCGAAGCTGGCGTTGATGACGCGGGTGCGGAGCACGGGCAGGAAGTTCAGGCTGCTCCCCTTTTGGGCATCGCTCAGCTGGAAGGACGACTCGGCCTCTATCCATAGCGAGGGGGCGTTGCCCTGTAAGGCGGTGCTCACGACGGCTGTCGCCGGGATGGCATGGAGGGCCTCGAAGGGGGTCTGCAGTTCGGCGTAATGGCGCAACAGCTCCTCGCGCAGGTGTTCCAGTTCGTTTTCCATCTGCAGTGCCTGGTGGGCAAAGGCGGTGAGCAGCAGTCCGAAGACGGGGTCGTTCTCCAGCCCCTCCAGCTCGTCGTCGCGGTTGCTTTGCTTCCAGATGGCGATGGCCTGTTTCATCAGTTCGTCGGCTTTCTGCCGCGTTTCGAATATTGTTTGTTTCATGTCAGTTCCATACTTTTAGAGTGGTGGTGAACGAGTAGTTGGTGAGGTCTGGCAAGAGTCTGCCCTTCACGTTGATGTAGATGGTCCGCTCTTCGCGGATATAGGTCATGGTGGCCGCCACATCGGTCAGCCGTTTCTCATAACGTTCGACGGCCTGTTTCAGCTCGGCTGCAAACGTGTTGAGGTTGCGCGAGGACCCGGATATCTTTTTGTCATAGAGCCCGGCTTCTTTCGACAGGTCGTCTTCTTGGGTGACAGAATTGTACACCACCCCTTCGTGTTCGTTGAACAGCTCGAAACGCAGGTTGTTGAGGATGAAGCCGAAGTCCCTGTCGGCGATACACCCGTTCTGAGGGGTGTCAAGCAACAGACGGAGAAACTGGTCGACGGCCTGGCGGGGAGTGGCGGCCCGGAGCAGCCGTCCGTTTTTCACATCGAGCGGTAAAGATAGCGTCTTCATATCAGGGGTACAAATTCTTTCTCTTCCGGTTCGGGTACATACAGGGCGTTGAACAGCGGATCGAACAAGGCGACATACAGCTTCTCGAACAGTTCGGACGACAGGCGCTCGGCCAGCGCCTCTTGTAATTGTCCTTTCAGCGAGCCGTTGATGTAGCGCATCAGGAGTTCTTTCAGATCCTTTTCCAGTTTGCTGTGCAGCTGCTTGCGGAGTTCCTCAATGCTGGTGCCGAAGAGCTCGGCACGCAGTTGGTCGTACAGTTCCGCCTTGGCTTGGGCCAGGAGGGTGTCATAATCGATGGTGGTGTCTTCGGGCGGGTTCTTGTCCAGCAGGGTGGTCATGCCCTTGAAGAAGCTGTCCAGCCATTGGAACCACTGGCGGAGGTCGTAGGCGGCGGGTTGCGGAATGGCGGTGGTGCTGCCATTGAGCGGGCGGCAGATGTGGAAGTCGACGGCGTAGGCCACTTCCTGGGTCAGGCGGACCAGCTCTTCGACCATGTTGCCCACCGGGAAGGCTTTCAGGCGGAACAGGAGGTGCAGCAGCGACTGCCGGGCCTCTTCGTTGGCCAGATGCGGATGGGTGGCGACGGCCTCCAGCCGGTCTTCCACCTGTTTCCGCAGCTCGTTCAGGCGGGGCTCGTCACTGAGTACTAAGCAGGGGGGAAGATAGTTGTTGTCGGGGGCCAGGATGCCCTCGTGGGCGGTGAAGCGGACCAGCGGCATGACATCTTGTGCCTCCACTTCGGCCGCTTCGCAAAGCCGGAACTCGTATTCCGGACGTACATACGGAATCTCATCGGCCTCGAAGGTCACCGTATGGCCCGAGAAACCGGCCACGAGGAAATATTCTTCTCCGTAGAGGATGGGGATGTTGACCGTCACCCGTTCGTCTATGTGTAGGATGCGGCCCGAAGGGAGCAGGGCCATACAGCTCAGGTGGTCCACCTCGAACGTGTTCTTCACAAAGCGACCCGTGCATGAGAAGGGGGTGTTGGGAATCCGTCCGTAACGGTTGCCGGCGGCGATGTGGGCCATCAGTTGCAGACGGAAGTCCATATCCCCGTCCATGTGTCTGAACGTCCGGCTGGTCAGTGCCATGCCGGGCTTCCAGTTTATTTTAGCGTTTATATCCATTGTTTCGAGAAAGCTGATTAGGTGTTTAACACAGTATCATAGTCCAGCAGCTGTACTCCGTCGGGAGTGGGCGGCTGGTGTATTTCCAATTGGAATTCGGCCTCGAAGGGGATGAACCATTCGCGGATGAATGCGCCGACAGGCTGCAACTCCTCGCACTGGCGGAGGTAGGCTTCCTGTGACAGGTGTTTCATCTCCACTTCCATCCGGATGAGGGGTACCCAGCGACGGGTGGTGTCGGTATGGCTGTGCCGCCCGGTGACCAACCGGACGGGATGCCCCAGTACCTGTTCGAGCATCCGCCGGATGTAGGACAGGTCGCCACGCCGGTAACGTACCTGGAACAGCAGCCGGGCCAGCTGGCGCACGTAAGGACTCTGTTCCGTTTCGATGTCATACCCGTAATAGTGCCGCAGGACGTAGGCGTCGCGCTCATGCAGGATGTCGGCGGCCTCTTTCTCCACGGCCAGCCGTTCGCGGAACAGGAGGGTGTCGAACGGCAGGAAAGTGTCTTCCAGCAACTGCTTGCGCCGCAGCATTTCCTCTTGCCGTTCTTGGGCGTCCTTGTCTTGCAGTTCGTGTTCGGGGCTTATCAGTCCTTGTGGCAGCAGCTTGAGTAGCCCGTCCCGTGACAGGCTGACCTGCAGCTGTTCGGGGTCGAGCGAAAGGAGGTCTGCCGCATAGTTGCGGCTGAAATTGCCTTCGTGTCGGGCGGTCCATTGCTGTTCGGTGCCCGGATAGAGATAGGTCAGCAGCATTTCTGCCCGTGCATGGCGGAGCAGTTCGTTCCAGTAATTCATGGGTGTGTCTCAGTACTTGGTGTGAAGCAATCCGGCTTTCCGCCTCCCGCTGTCATCGGGTGCAGAAAGCTGTGTAGTCTGTCATATCCATCTCAACGAACCATTCCCGCCGGTTGTCGGTGATATGCAGGACGTCGCCCGGCGGAATGCCTAACCGGGCCAGTGTCAATGCCGGATACGGGAATTGGCGGTCGATGCGGTGGTATTCGTGTTGGCGCAGGGCTTGCAAGGGAGTGCCGCGCAGGTCCGGATGCCGGTCAATGAACGCCGCCACCTCGCGTCCCGGCAGTTGCAGGGGGATGTATCTCCCATCGGTCATCCGTTCGACACCGTCCACAAAACAGTCGTCGTCCAGCAGCAGGGAGAGGTCTGTTGTTCCCAGTTGCTGGCCGAGCAGGCGCAAGGCCTCGCCGATGGAGGTCGCGGGGGTGATGGAAGAGGGTTGTACGGGCCACCACGGTTCGTGTACGGGGCATTCGTCATCATACGCCCGGAACTCCACCAGCCGGGTGGTGAGGTATTGTCCGTCGTAATGGAACATTTTGCCGCACAACGAAACGGTCTCGCCCGAGGCGAGCGTGTCCGGCTGGAGCAGCTTGAGGGCCTCCTGCACTTGTACGGCCCCGATGATGGAAGCTATCAGCGAAGTGGTCGGAGCCCGGTGGGCCGTTTCGTTCCGGCGGATGGTGCCCGCACATGGCATCCGCCGGGCCAGGTCGTTCAGCCCTTCAGGGCCGAGGTTGCAGGCATAGCAGTTCTCGCCCGGACGGAAGACCCGTGCGGTGCCTTCCAGACGGCTGATGCCGCCGTCGACCCAGGGAATGCCGGCACGCATGCACAAACGGTTCAGCGCATAGCGGGCCAGCCGGTTGTCCACACAGCCGATGGCGACATCCATGCGCCGCAACAGTCCCAATCCCACGTCGTGGGCCACATCGCCGTAGAGGGGCAGCAGTTGGAGGGCGGGGTTGATTTGCCGTAGCCGTTCGGCCACCGTCTCCACCTTCAGCCGGCGGAGGGCGGCATCCTGCTGCCGGAAGAGGATGGAGCGGGTGAGGTTGGAGGGCTCCACCCGGTCGAAGTCAATCACGACGATGTGCCGGATGCCGCTGAGCACCAGGTTCTTCAACACTTCGTTGCCCAGTGCGCCGCAACCTGCCACGAGCACCCGTGCTTGGTCTACGGAGGTTTGCCGCAACCACGACAAACCTTCGCCGGCCGGCAGCAGCACCTCACTCGTTGTGGTCATCGGGGGCTGTCTCCATCTGGAGGAAGGTGCCGGCATCGTCACCCCGTGCCGCGTCTTGTTCCTCTCGGAACTGTTCCTGGGCAGCGGCCTCGGTCAGGTAGCGTTGGTAAGCGTCCTCCACTTCCTTTTGTTTCTCTTCGGTGGCCTGACGGCTTAAGTCCAGGTGCCATTCATATTTCCGCTTCAGCTCTTGGGTGGCTTCGTCTGCGATGCTGGGCGGGGTGCCTTGCAGCTCGGCCAGCATCTTTTTCTGCAGCGAGGCATACTCCTTGTCCAAATGTGTCCGGCAGTCGGTATGGAAGGCGTCAATGAGCTGCATGCAGGCATCGTAACGGTCTTTGTTGACGACGGGCATGACGAGGAGAATCTTCCGGTCGCCGTCGGGGTCGTTCTCATCGACAGGCTGGGTGTCGATGTCGAACTCGGGATGTTCTTTCTGGATGGCCAGCGTGATTTGGGGAATCAGTCCCATGTTGTCGGGGAAGAGCTCGAACCGGTCGGGCGCGGAAATGGTGACATCGCAGACATCCTCTAATTTGAGGACACTGTCGCCGATGGCTATTTCAACGGCTACCAGGGAGGCCGGTTCTGCCTTGGTGCAGATATTCAGGTAGCGATAGTGTTCGAGGGCTACATATCCGCCCATGCGCTTCTCGCATTGGTCCAGCAGTTGAATGATGTTGATTCTCATATTGGCATTGAATCTTACGAATTACTTTTTCTTTAATTTCACAGACAAGTCGGTGGCCTCGTTGGGGCGCAGGATGACCTGTGTCTTATAGGGTTTGTAGCCCGCTTTGTGCAGCGTTACCTGTAAGGGCCGATGGGCCGGCAGCCGGAGGAGGATGCTGGGAGTGACACCTTGCGGGATGCCGTCGATTTCAATCTCCGCCCCTGCCACATTGCTGTGGACATTGAGTGCGCCCAGTGCCGCGTGGGGGGTGGGGAGCGTCAGTTCGACCGGCATGTCGGCTTCCAGCCAGATCATGTTCGGGGCCGATTCGATGCTGTCCTGGCAGCTGTGCACGGTATGGAATCCTACGCCCAGCCTTCCTTCCCACTTCCCGGTGCCGTAGCGTTCGCGGTCAATCCAGATTTCGGTCCGCTCGTCGGGGGCGGTGATGCTGACGGCCACGGTGGTTGTGTCGCGGGGCTGCGGGGCTGTGACCGTCAGCCCATCGGCCGGACTGCTGTCTGCCGTCTGTTTCCGTTTCCTTTTGCGGGCGGCGTAGCCTTGTTCTGTGGCGGTTCCGTTGGCATCCGTGGTAGAGAGGCCTGCGGCTCGTGCCGCCGATGGCTGTCTGTGCCATTGGCGTGGCTGCAGCTCCTGTCCCCTGAGCCGTATCACTTGCTTGTCGGCAGGATGCAGCCGGATGAGGCTGTCGTACCGGCAGGTCAGGCCTTCGGCGACGGTCACCCGGTGAAGTCCTGCTGTCAGCCGCCGGCTGGTGGCCTGCCCTTGTCCCGCCCATGCGTCATCAATGAAGATGTCGGCGGTAGGGAGGTCGGTGTAGACCGCCAGATACGAGTAGAACGGTTGCAGTCGGATCACCTTGACCGCTCTGGCCGAGTCGGTCAGCTCCACTTCCCCTTCAGCCGCCTCATGAAACGGAGCCTCTATCCGGTAGGGGTGTTTCCCGAGGGGTAACTGTAATTGTGTTTCTCCCGTACGGACGGTGCGCACCAGTGAGTCGATTTCGATGAGGGCTTCCGGGGGCGAAACCTTGAAGACGACCCATTGTTGGCGGGGCTTGTATTCTTTGGTCGGGTCCCACACCCACAACCGGGCTTGGTAGCGGCGTTTCTTCCGCAACTGTCCGCCCTCGGGCTTCCAGATCAGCGTCCCATACTCGGCATGATCTATCCGTACAAAAGCGGTTCTGTCCGGCATCCGGAGGGTCAGTGTCCCTTCTCCTTCTTCCGCTTGGATTTCTGTCTTGCCGTTGGCCAGGAACTGGAAGTCTTTTTCCGC
Source organism: uncultured Bacteroides sp. (assembly GCA_945833835.1). Classification (GTDB taxonomy): domain Bacteria; phylum Bacteroidota; class Bacteroidia; order Bacteroidales; family Bacteroidaceae; genus Phocaeicola. The sequence goes on along the minus strand of CAMAFR010000009.1, from coordinate 25,275 downwards.
TGTCAGGAAGTCGACGGTAGCCAGCTGCTTGTCCACCGGCACGAGCTTGCGTTTCCACAGGGGGCGTTTGAGCCGGCAGAAATCAGACACCTGGATCTGCTGTGCCGATGCAGGTACGAAACAGCACGACAGCAGCAGGACGGCGAGGAGAAGCAGGTCGCTTTTCATGGGCGTTTATTTTCCTTCGGCGTTGCAGACGTTGCCCGGGTTGTTGATGGAGATGTTGCCGGCCCAGGCACACACCAGCTTGCAGTTGTCCAGCAAAGCCGGCAGGTTGCCTACCTTCACCTGTCCGCCCGGGGTCCAGGGGGCCACCAGGTTGGGGATGCAAGGCATCGGGGTCAGCGTCCCTAAGGCGGCGGCTGTGGCCGATGCGACGGTAGGATTGGCCAACGAGCGGCACATGCCGAAAGTGGCTACATTGACAAAGGGTTTGTTGTCCATGATGTTGGCCATCGGTTTCCCCTGCACTTTCGGGCGGGTGGGGTCAATGACGTTCAGCATTGTCGGAGCAGCTCCCATGCTGCACTGCAGCATGGCTCCTGCGCATACGAATTTTCCCATATTCTATTGTGGTTTTGTGGTGGTTATACAAGTAGGTCATTCTTTTTTCGGAGCGTCTTCGGCGGTCAGTTTGGCATCCAGTTTGTCGGCTCCTCCTCCGCCGCCGGCTCCCATGCCGTCACTGATGTTCGGGCTCTTGAACTGGGACTTGGCCTGGATGCTGTCGCCCGTCAGTGTCGGTGCCTTCAGCTCGTCTTTCACTTCGGTCTTGCCGTTCAGTGTAATGTCGCCATAGAGGGCGGCTTTCGAGCCGGAGGCGTTGAAGTTGCCGCCGTCCAACTGCACGATGGCCTCGGCCTCTCCCTGTTGTACTTCTGCGGTGGTCTTGGCAAACACGGCCACTTTGTCCGAATCCAGTTGCAGCAGCTGGCTCTTGTTCTTTTCTTCCTGGTCCTGGCTGCCTATCCACATCTTTTCGGCCAGGAGTACCAGGGTGCTGCCCTCGGCCAGACCGTCTTCCGTACGTTTCTCTTTTTCGAGGTTCATGGCTTTCATCTCCAGTGTTTTGGCGTTGGCCGAAATGCTGCCGGTGGCTTTGCCTTCGGTGTCTGTCGCCTGCAAGTCGATGGTCTCTGAGCGGAAGCTGATGCGGCTCTCTGCCGTGAGGGCCTTCTCCTTCAGGTTCTCTTCTTCCAGTTCGCGGTCCAGCGATTGGAAGACAATTTCCTTGGCGGTCACTTCAAAGCGTCCGTCGCCCGGGAAGTCGGCTATCTGGTCGTCTTTCTTCGCCGCCTTGCCCGTTTCCACTTGTACCTCGTGGGCAAAGAGGTGAATCCGGCTTTCGTCCAGCGACAGGCCTTCAGCGTCTGTGGCCTGTACGTCGAGCACATTGGTCTGGATGTGTACGCCGGCCCCTTCGTGGGTGCGCACATTGCCTTCGCCGTCGATGGAGCGCAGATTGATTTGTTCCGACAGGATGCTGACCGACGTGTCGGTAGGGTTGTCCTTATATTCGTCTGCCTCTTTGACCGCCTCTTTTTGTGCCTTGAGGCTCTTCAGCTGGCGGTTGGTCTCGGCCAGCCGGGAGAGGCAGCGGATGTAGCCTTGCATCGAGCGGTAGGCCGACAGGCTCAGCTGCTGGACCTTTTCTTTTTGCTCGTCCAGGCTGTCGTAGTTGGTGCGGATTTTGTCGAGGTCCTCGCTCTGTTCCGCCTCCTCGTCGAGCAGGCTTTCCATTTGGTCGAAATAGTCGTCCATGCTCGTCTTCCAGCCCTCCATTTCGTCGCTCAGCTGTGCCTTGATGGCTTCGAGCCGTTCTGTCTGGGTGTCGATGGTGGCTTTCAGCGAGTCGCTTTGGCGGGTGGCCGTCAGCTCCAGTTTCCCTTCGGTTTCCAGGAAGATGCCGGTGCCCTTGTTCGGGGTGCTTTGCGGGAAATACCCGTCGGTGGCCCCTTCGGCCAGTCCGTTATTGCTTTGCAGCTGGATGCAGCGGGCCTGGTGGATGATGGCAGACTCCGGCTTGACCACTTCCTCGCCTCCGTCAATGCCCGGGTCAACGGCGATATGGGCGATTTGGGTGGCTTTGCTCACAATCCGTCCGTTCCCATTGCCATGACTGTCCACTCCGTTCAGCTCCACGTTGTTGGCACGGATGGTGACGGTGGATGCCCCGTCCAGCAGCGTGCCGGTCTTGTCCACATTGCCGAGAATGATTTCGGGGGCGGAAATGACAATCTGATGGTCGTCACGGAAGTATTGTCCCCGTTCTGTCCGGTCAAGCACCTCCGTACGCAGGCGTTGCATTTCCAGCTTGCTGCTGCGTATTTCTTCCAGGTCTTTTTCGATGACACCTTTCAATTGTTCGAGCGTGTCTTTCCAGTCTTTGAATATGTAGTCCATAAGGCCATGTGTTTGTTAGAATTGTTTCAGAAAATCCTTGATTTCCGTTATGTCATCCTTCACGATCTCTTGCTTCAGCTGTGTCCCGTCAAGGCTCAGCATATAGCCGCTCTTGTCACTCATCAGGATTTGTCCGTTCTTGGACTCTGTCCATCCATTCCGCTCCAGCTTCGACTCTATATAGGAGTTATATCCGCTGATGTCTTTCAGCGTTTTCAGCACTTCCTGTCCCATGATGCTAAAGAAAGAGGGGTCTTTCTCTGATTCGAGTTGTTCGATAAACTGGGCCCAGTTGTTGCCGTCCTTGTCGAAGTAGTGCACCTGGTCGGGAGCGATGGACGCATTCTTGACCAATTTCGCCATTTTTTTGTCGAAGAGCAGCTTGATGAATTCGAGGCTGACGTTCCGTTGGCTGGCCTTGACCCATGTGTCCCAGTCGACAATGTCGCAGGGGGTCTTGAGCTTGGCCTTCTCCACTTTCCCATCCTGTAAGCCCCACCAGTTGTTGCTGCAGGTTTCGGCCTGGAGTGCCTTGACGGCCTCGTCTTTCAGCATCGTCCTGTCCAGGTACAACTTGGAGTCCGACTGGATGCTTTCTGTAATGCGGTCTTTCCATTGGGTGAATGTCACCAGTTCCCTTACCAACGCTATGTAGTTGTTGATTATCGGGACAGCCGTTCCAATAAAGTAGTTTCTCCGCTCAAGTTTGAAGTTGTTAGAACACTTGATTTCCGCGGGGGTCACCTGGCTTGTATCATCGGCCAAGGCCTTGTCGATGATGGTATCCAGGGTGGGTTCTACCAACCCCTGGGGTACGAGCTGCTCAACGGCGCGCTGGGCAGGTCCTATCTCCTTGGCTTTCTGTTCGTAGCCATTGATTTCTTCGGCAATGCGGCTGCACAGGTATTTCAGCGTGTTGAATGCCTTGCCCTGGTCCGAGCTGGTTTTGTTGCGCAGCAGCCGCTCCTTGCCTTCCGGCTCGGAGAGCTCGTAGGCACTCTCGGGAAGTTGTGTCTTTCCTTTGCCGGCCTGCATCATGAGGTAGCGGTTGGAGGTGATGGAGAGTGTACCGTTGACCGGATGCAGGAACGCCTCGATGATGGTACGAATGCCCGACAAATCAATGATGTTGTTCTTGATTTGGTTGGTGAGCGTCTTCGTCACTGCTTTGGCCATGTTCTCCTTGACTCTTTTCTTTTCGGCCTTCTTGTCTTTGACATAGGTGCCCGACTCGATGGTGATGGTGTTGCCGGCCTTGAGGGAAATGTTCTTTCCTTCAATCGAGATGTCGCCGTTGGGCGCGCTGATGCTGATGCCGGTAAAGGCGTTCACATTCACGGTGCCGAAGGGAGAGTCTATTTTGACGGCGCGTTTGTCTGTAGACATGCTGATGCTGTAGAGGCCGAAGGTATCTGAAAGCGTGATGCCGCCAGCCAACGGCGACACTTCACTCAGTTCCCCCAAGGCCTTGCTGTATGCCTTGCTCACTCCCGGGAAGTAGGAGCTGAGGAACGGGACCGAGAGGAAGTTGAGGCCCATCCCGGCCAGAAAGCCGGCCGCTCCTTTGCCTTCGCTGAAAGTGATGGAGTGTCCGTTGCGTGTGGTGATGGTCGCCGAGCTGTCAGGTACCTCGGTCTTGCCCGAGTAGAGGACACCGGCCACGTAGGGACGTTCCACGTTCCCGTTCTGGTAGTCTACCAGCACCTCATCGCCTTTGTTCGGGCAGAAGCGCATGCCTCCGTTGTCGGTGGCGTAGGGCGATGTCATCCGTATCCACGGCGAAGGGGTGTCTTTCTCTGTCTGCCAAGGGTAACGGATGCGTACCCGTCCCAAAGACATCGGGTCACTGGTATCGGCGATATAGGCTATCTGGGGGGCGGACGAGCGGATGTTGGTCGCGTCGTTCAGCGGGGGATAGGCCAGCAGGGTGCTTTCCTTCTCTTGTTGATAGAGGTAGAAGGGAACCGCCGTCAGGGTCTGGATGGACTCTGAGTTGCCTTTTCCGGTCTGTACCCGGATTTCGGTGATGAGGTACGTGTCTTCCGAATAGTCGGTGGCAATCTGGTCGCCGACAGCCAGGTTCAGGTGTACACCCGCTTTCAGGGTGAGGCCGATGGCGTGGCGGCTGACGTAGCGCTCCCGTTCACGGATGGTGGAATAGAACTGCAGGTACAGGTTGTCCGCATTCTGGTCCACATTCTTCTTCGTGCAGATTGTGCCGAACTCGCAGCAATAATCGACGTTGTCTATCGTGCCGAACCGTGCCGGAGCCCCTTTCTTGAGCTTCTCATCGAAGTATTTCTCATTGAACGATTTTTTCTTGTAGTCTGCCTTAGCGGCGATAGAGGCTTCTTTCAAAGCGAAAGTTGTGATGTGGTTATAGATTTTCTCTTCCAAGGTAGAGCGGTTCAAGGCCTGGCTGATGAGGTCGAACAGGTCCTTCCATTCTACCCATTCCGCTGGGTCGTAGCCGTCTTTGGGCATGGGCACCAGCCATTCGTCCCTTCCTATCTCGAAATCATACGTCAGAGCGGTATCGTTCGCCTTGTTGGTGGTGTCGGTGGCCGTGCGCGAGATGGGTTTGATGCTCTTTCCGAAGTTGTCCTCGTAGGGGTCTGACGTCATCAGGCGGACTTGGGTGATGTCTTCCGTGCCAATCCGGGTGATGTCCTGCTGCTTCAGCGGCACACCTATATATAAGGTACCTTCCTTAAAATAGAGGAACTCGCCGCAGCGGTTGGCGGTCCTGACCAGGAAGTCGTAGAACGTCTCGTTGTATTGCACCAAGTAGGGCTGTATCAGCTCGTCGCTCTCTGTGCTGCCTTGCTTGAGGTAGGCCAGCCGGTTCATGTGTTCGACATTGGCCTTCAGGCCGGTACCGGCGAAGCATCCGTTTCCGGTCAAGGCGTTCTGAAGAATCTCCTGCCCCAACCGCTTTGCCACATACGACTGGCAGTACGGCCGCAGGCGCAGCTTGTTGTCGAGGCTGTAGATGTGCAGGGTGAGCTGGATGACCTTGTCGATGGCCAGGATGGCATAGTCCATCTGGTGGATGTAGTAGTTGAAGTCGACGACGGATGTCTCCTTACCTCCGTGCAGTATCGTCACGTATTTGCCAAGGAGTGCGTCATACAGCTTTTTTTGCGAGGGAGGTGTCTGCCGGTGGTAGGAGAGGGTGATGGTGGCTTTGAGGTATCCCGGTTGATACACTTTGTTGATCCGCTCCAGTTCCGTGAAGGTGGTTTTGTAGCTGTTACCATCCAGCTCCAGGGTGGTAGAGAGCGTGTCGTCTTTTCTAAGGACGAGCACCGTTTCTTGGTATTTCGTAAGGTCGGTGTCCTGCTGGTCGGGCAAGTTGCTGATGACCAGGGTGATGAACGGACGGGTAGATGTCGTTTCAGGTGAATTCATGTCGCTCGTGATGTGAAGGGTCAAAAAAAAGGCTGTGTTTGTTTATTTCAGGATGTCCAGCGTCTTGACGCTTTCATCGTTGCCCAGGTAGGTGATGGCATTCACCAACAGGGTGATGTGCAGGAGCAGCTGCTCAAACGTTCCGTCTTTACTGCTGGTCTCGTATTCTTCGTCGATATTGATGATGTATCCCTGCACCACGAAGCCCCCTTCGTATTTGTCCAGTTTGCGTGTCTTGGGGGTGAAGTCGGCATTGAAAAGGAAGGTGAAATTTCCTGCCTCATGGCTGTCCAGCAGCTTGTAGAAGGTGCTTTTATAGTTGGTGATGCTGGCACGCAAGGAAAAGGTCAGTTCTGTGAACTGGGGTGGGCCGTAGGGAGTGCCGGCCTCGTCACGGTTGCGGGTGCAGGTATAGTCTAACGACTGTACGGTGTCGCAAGAGCTCTTGACCAGATTGCTCAGCGCCTCGTTGTGTAAGGTAAAGAATGCGGTAAGGGGTTTGCCCGTAGGACTGGATGGTGTAGTGGTATTGGCAGACATGGTGTTTGAAGCTGATATAAGTGAGACATACGGTCAACGGTCTGTTTACAGATGATTGAAAACAAAACTGTTGGCATCTACTGTTTTGGCGCAGAACTCCATGGTGAGGTGTCTGAGCTTGTCAATGCGGTAAGATTCTTTCAGTGAGAAGCACATGGCATCCGTAAAGAGGATGGTTTTGGTGTGTGTGTCGCTGTTGATGGACGGATTACCCAGGTCAAAGATGATGCGTCCATTGAAGGATGTGTTGTTGATGAACCATTCGTAAAGGGTGAGGTCCTCTTTCTGAGGGGCTTTGAGGGTGATTTCTATCCGGTCACAATGAGCCATGCTTTCGGGGAAGACACCGTTGTGCGAACGTCCGAAATGGCAACGGCATTGCAGGATGGGGTAGCTATGGGTGGATTTGAAAACGTTGTTGGTGCTGAATTCGCCGAATTCGATGGATGCCGAAAGAGCCATAGATGCAGAAAAGTTTAGGTGTGGATAAATGAAACCCTCCGGTGAAACAACAGGGTTACTCCACCGGAGGGGGAATAGAGGGTTTGTCAGGCAATTACTTCCACGGGTTCTGGAAGGCTACAGGACCGTTCTTGAGTTCCTGGCAGACAATCTGCAGTTCTTCGTAGTGTTCCTGGCCGTCTTCCCATTTCTCAACGTAGTGCACGCAGTAGCAACCGGTGCCTTCGAGTTCTTTCATGGTAGAGCCGTCGATGGTGTTGAAGAACGTAATCTTCATGTCGCGCGGGTCATTGGGAGCCAGCATCCATTGCAGCAGCTGGTTGTTACCGTCGTTCATTGCCTTCACACGGATGGTGACGCGGCCGCCACGGGGAATACCTGCAATCTGGCCTTCGCGGTCAACAGCCTGTGTGAACTGGTAATCTATCATCATTACTTCACGAGTCTCAAAGTCTTTTACCGATAATTGTACCGGAGTTATATTTTCTGCCATATAAGTGTCGTATTTTAGTTATTAAACATTAGGATTAGTAAAGAGGTGTGCCGGGAGGTCTTATGCCCAGTCGTTCTCATAGACTACAGAACCGAATTCGATGTTCTTGCAAGAGATGACGATTTCTTCGTAATGGCCTTGCTTGTCTTCCCATTTCTCATCGAAGCTGATGCAGTAACCGTTGGTGAACTTGATGGTCTTCATGCTCTTTCCGGTTTTTGTTTCGAGGAAAGTAATGGTACCGTTCTTCGGGAGATTCCGTTCAACCATCCATGCGAGCAAGTCGGGAGTACCGTCGTTCAGTGCTTTTACACGGACTCTGATTTGTCCGCCGCGGGGGATACCGGACATTTGTCCTTCAACATCAGTAGCCTGGTCAAATTCGTAAGTGACCATCATTACTTCTCTTTCTTTGTAGCCGTCGATCTCGATTTTTACAGGAGTCTTTGCCATAATTGTAAAGTTTTTAAAGTTAATAATAAATGTTTGCGTTATATGTTATCAGGTGCCGGAGGCCGGGCGTTGCCGTTTGCCGGAGGCGGTGCCTTGAGGGGTGGTGGTCATCGCCGGGCTTCCGTTGCTGAATACACTAATATAACAATTGTCGTTTCGTTTTGTTCGAAAGGGTGATGTTTTTTTTTGCTTATGCCGTCTGGGCATCCTTGTCCTTCTTGTCAGCTGACACTTTGATGATAAAGTTCTTGGCCGAGTAGAACGGAGTCAGACTGATGTCGCAGGTCACCCGTTTGGTGATGGGATCCTGGGTAGGTTCCTTGATTTCGTAGTTCTGGAACAGATTGCCGTAGCCCTTGTAGTCGTTCAGGAACGCCTGGATTTTGGATTTCAGGTTCTTGGGCGAGTTATAGGGATCCCAGTTTTCCAGAGCCACTTCGTGAACGAAGTTCATCAGCACTTTCTTTACCCAGTCGAACACACGGACAATCGGGTATTCCTTCATGGCGGTGTTGTCGCCGTTGTAGAGGGTGGTGTTGTTGAAGGCCATGACGCGCCCTTCCGAGTAGACCATCGGGATGACCTGGTTGTCCATCAGGGCGGCGATTTCCGATTTCAGCAGGTCCAGCTTGACACCTTTCACGCCGTCCAGCGTACCGTATTTCTTACCGCCGGCTCCCTGGGCCATGTTGGCGCTTTCGTCATACAGCTTGCCGGCCAGTGCTCCCGAAGGATAGACATAGAATGCGGCGCTGTCTTTTTCGTCTTCCGACATTTTTTCTGCTTCGCGGCCCACAATCCAGTTGGCGGTCATGATGACGTTCTGCAGTTCGGCGTCGCTGTCGCGATAGCTTTCGGTGTTGGCCTGCAGGTCGTCGAAAGAGTATTCGTCGGCATGGTCCGTGATGAGCATCACCTTGTACTTGAAGGCAATCTTGGCCCATTGCAACAGCGTCGGTTTGTCCTGGAACACATTGCCCGGAACCACCAGCAGGCTGTAGCAGTCTTTCAGGCTCAGGCGGTCGAATCCGTTGCGCAGCAGTTTCTCCACTTCGCCGGCAAAACCGGAGTCGGGGTCGCCGATATCGTCTTTATAAGCGTTGATGATGCGCAGGTTTTTCACCTTGTCTGTGTTGGCACATTTGAAGAAAGCGTCCAAGGAGCGGTAAGAGCGTTCCAGGTTGGCGGTGGCAAACAAGGCGTCGGTGATGCCTTGTTCCAGCACTTTGGTGTATTTTTCTTCGTTGGCCTTGCAGGCGTCGGCATATTCTGTGGCACTGGCGCAGTCGTTGTCCAGCATGGCCAGCCAGCCTTTGATGTCTTCTTTCAGTGACTCGCGTTTGTCCTGGAAGCGTTTGTCGGACAGAAACACCTGCTTGGCCGCTTTGCGGGCCGGATTCAGGTTGTCGGCATCCGGCATAAAGCCACGGATGGCGTTGAAGCCTCCGAATTTGCTGAGCAGTTGCGACAAGTCCTTTTTTGCTTCCTGCTTCACTTCGGGAGCGGTGGCAGCCACTTGCTCGGCTGCTTTTGCTTTTTGCATTTCAGTATCCATTTCCTGTATTCTGCGTTAAAGTGGTTAAATGTCAGTTGTTCTCCAATTCTTCCAGCATGGCCCGCAGGGCTTCCTTCAGCTCTTCCTTGGCGGAAGCGTCTTTCAGAATGTCGCGCAGTTTGCGGTTCTGCTCAATGCTTTTGCGGATTTTCACGTTCGTGTCTATCTTCTTCTTGACACCCGACAGGAACGCGCTGTTCTCTACCAGTTTGCCTTTGCCGCCTTGTGCCTCGAAGTCGCGCAGTTCGCCGAAGTGCAGCTTCTCGTTGACCGAGCCGCCTTCTTCGTCGACGAAGTCCACTTCTACCGATGGTTTGAAGTGGGCGAAAGCATCCTCGATGTTCTGGATGTTTTCCACCAATTCGGGGTTGCCCGGTTCGGCGTCCGATGTGTACTGGTCAATCATCAATGTCTTGTTGTTGTCGATGGGGGAGACTTTCGCACTTGATTCCTCATCGGGAGCCATTGAGATAAAATTCTCTTTCATTGCCATAGTTATGAATTTTTAGGTTTGTATAAAATTGTCGATACTATATATAAAAAGGTGTGTCGCTTACCCGTGTCTGACGGTGAAGGCCGGTTTCCCGTTTTCGAGCGTTACCTCGATGGTGTCGCCCGCCTTGGCTTCGCCGGCGATAATCATTTTCGAGAGCGGATGGCGAATCTCTTTGCGGATGATGCCGATGACCGGACGCGCTCCGTATTGCGGGTTGTAGCCCATCAAGGCGATGGCACGTTTGGCTTCGGGCGACAGGTGGAGCGAGATGTGCTGTTCGTCCAGCAGTTTGAGCAGTCCTTTCAGGTGAATGTCGAAAATGCGTTCCACGGTCTGTTCGGTGATGGGCGAGAAGGGCACGATCTCGGTCAGTCGTCCGAGGAATTCCGGCCGGAAGTATTGCTGCATGATGTCCATCAGGTCATTGCTTTGCGGAATGTTTCCTTTCGTGAAACTGTCGGCGATGAACTGGCTGCCGATGTTGGAGGTGAACAGTAGCAGGGCGTTCGAGAAGTCGCCTACACGTCCCAACCGGTCGTGCAGCTTTCCTTCGTCCAGGATTTGCAGGAAGAGGTCGAACACAGACTTGTGGGCCTTCTCGATTTCATCGAACAGCACTACCGAGTAGGGGTTCTGGCGGATTTTGTTGACCAGCAGACCACCTTCTTCATAACCGACGTATCCCGGAGGGGCTCCGTAGAGGAGTGCCACGGAGTGCTCTTCCTTGAACTCGGACATATCGAAACGGATGAGGGCCGATTCGTCGCCGAACAGGAAAGCGGCCAGTGCCTTCGACAGCTCCGTCTTACCGGTACCGGTAGGACCCAGGAAGAAGAAGGAGCCCATCGGCTGTCCTTTCTTGTTCAGTCCGGACCGTGACTCGAAGACGGCGTCGAGCACTTTCTTGATGGCATGGTCTTGCCCCACGACCCGTTTCTTCAAGGTCTCTTCGGCTCCCAGCAGGCGGTCGCGTTCCTTCACCTGCACTTTGCCCAATGGGATGCCCGTCTGTTTGGCCACTACGGCATAGAGGTCGCCGTTGCGCAAGGCTGTGCGTTTCTCCGCTCCGAGGGCGGCCAGCCGGTCTAAGGTGCGGTTCAGGTAGTCTATCCGCTCCTTGGCGTCAGGCAGCTTGCTGATGTCGGTATCGTCGTCCAGTCCGGCCAGCAGGATGCAGCTCACTTTGTTGCGTATCTCGTAGTCCAACCATTCGAGGTCTTTCAGCAAAGCCCCGTCTTTCCCGTCGGTCTGTCCGGCCTTTTCGGTCAGGGCTTCCAGCTCGGTGCGCAAGGCACTCAGCACGACCGGTGTCATGTCGTTCATGGTCTTCACTTGCGACAGGGTGCGGTCCATCAGGTCCAGCACCGAGTCGGGCAGGGTCTTTTCCGTCAGGTAGCGTTTGGCCAGGCGGATGGCGTCTGTCATCACCTCCTCGTCTACCGTCAGTCCGTGGAACTCCTCATAAGCGGGCATGGCGCCTTTCAGAATCCGCAGGCAAAGTTCGGCATTCGGTTCTTCGACGGTGATTCGTTCCAGTTTCGACACCATCTCCTTGTCGGTCTCGATGTTCTTGGTGAATCCGTCGATGGACGAGGTGCAGAGCAGCGACAGGCGGCCTTTGCAGAGCTCCTGTTTGAGGACCGACGAAGCGCCATAAAGGGTGCTTTGCTTGTCGAAGAACTTGTCGATGGACTCGATGACCAGCACCGCGTTCTCCCGGTCTTTCACCTCGCGCAGCAGTTTCTTGAACCGGTCTTCTATCTCGCCCTTGTAGGCGGCGTCGGCCACCAGTGCGGCGTTGTCCAGTTCGTAGACGGCTGTCCCTTGCAGGAAGCTGGGCACGTCTCCCCGGGCCACCTGTGTGGCGAATCCGTTGAGCAGGGAGGTTTTTCCCACACCGGCCTCACCGGTAATCAGCAGGTTGGCTTTGGTGCGTCGGCCCAGAATCTCGAAGATGACCGCTATTTCTTTTTCAAATCCCACTACGGCCGGCAGTGTTCCCTCCCGCACTTCGGCCAGCATATCCATGCAATACTTGGCGATGGTGCCGGTGGCGTTCTCGGTGGGTACGGCTGTCTTTCCGCCGCCGGCTGCGGTGGCAGAGGAGGTGCTACGGCTTACCTTGTCGGCTATTTCGGCTGCGGTAAGCGGGAAAGTCTTCAGTTGGTCGAAGGTGAAGCCTACCCCAGGCGTGGCGATGGCGGCCAGGACGCAGACAGCATCGCTGGCGGGCAGCTCCCATTTGCGGGCGTACTCTTCGGCTTCTTCTTCCACCGCCTCTGCTTCGGCAGAGAGGGACAAGTCGCGCATCGGCCGGGCGGCACGCGGTGCCAGTGTCATTTGCACGTCTGCCCAGTCTTGCAGGTAATAATAATCCTTGTCGAGGTCTGTTTCGATGAATTTCACCAATCCTGTCTCTTTGTGAAGAACTGCTTTGAGCAGATGGGCAGGATAGATGGCATCGTTGCCGTATTCTTCGGCAAAGGCGTTGGCTATTGATAACAGCGCATTATCCATAATTCTTGATTAAGTTTGTGAATGTTCAATATTGGTCTGTGCCGTGCGGGGCGGTCAGATGGGTTCAATCAGTTCCGGCGGCAGCTCTATGCTGGCAGCCGCCACGTTTTCGAGCATCACCACCACCCGTTTGGCTCTTTTCCCCCGCAGCTTGAGCAGGGTTCCGCAGAGTCCCTCCAGTTCTCCGCTTCTGACACGGACTCTGGTCCCGCGTTTCAGGTCAATGCCCTCGGGTGAACTGAAAAGGATGTCCGTCTGTTGTGCGAGGGCGGCGTTGGTCACCCGTATGAAGTCTTGCATTTGCCCATCAGGCACCGTGAGATAGATGGAACCGGTGGTCTTGCGCCAGATAGCGAACTGCAGGTAGGGACACGATTGTTTGAAGGACAGGAGGTCGCGGCGCGTGGCGTAGACAAACAGCAGATTGGGAATGGCAGGCACCAGCACTTGCCTGCGTTCGCCGTGGCGGACGCGCCACACCCGCCTTTTGGGCAGGAAGAACGTCCATCCCTCGGCCTTGCTCAGGGCCTGTTCGGCGGCCAACTCCTTTTTATAGGCACGCATCACGTACCACTGCAAGGTGTTTGCTGCATCGTCGTTACCGAAATGTTCTGTCATCCGTTTCTGTCGTGTTAGTTTTTTTAATGCCGGTTCTTTTTGAAAGGGACATTCTCCTGGTTCATCAATTTTGTGATAACAAACTGATGTACAAACGTTTTTGGACTATCAAAGCGCGATATTCCAATTGCATTCCAGTGCTTGGGTCGCATTTTTTCTTTTTCAAAAGACTTGCCAGCTTCTTTGTTTTTTGCAAATATAGACATTATAATTGAATAAGGAAATCTGAATGTGTTAAAAGCAGACATAAAAATATAAATTTAACTGACCTTGCCGGCAGGTGGTGCCAAAATATAGGCGGCAGCCGAAAACTCTTGTACAAACGATGACTGGCAACAAATATTTCCGTACCTTTGCCGGGCTTATTCATTGATGATTAAAATAAAAGAACATGAACCTTTTAAAAAGATTTCTTCCTGACTGTGTGGCGGTCATGGTGTTTGCCCTGCTGTCGTTTGCCTATTTCTACCCGGCCGATACCGAAGGGCGCATTCTGGCGCAGCACGATGCGGTGGCCGGCATCGGGGCCGGCAAGGAAGCCAAAGACTATTATGAGCGGACAGGCGAGTCCACCCGCTGGACCAATGCCCTGTTCAGCGGTATGCCTACCTATCAGCTGGCTCCCAGCTACCGGTCTGTCCGTGTGCTCGACCTCGTGCAACAGGTCTACCGGCTGTTCCTTCCTACGTATGTCTGGTATGTGTTTGTCATGTTGCTGGGCTTCTACATCTTGTTACGTGCCTTTGATTTCAGGGTATGGATGGCGATGCTCGGTGCTGTCATCTGGGCGTTCTCGTCCTATTTTTTCATTATCATAGCAGCCGGACATATCTGGAAATTCGTCACGCTGGCCTATGTCCCGCCTACCATTGCCGGTATGGTGCTGGTCTATCGGGGGCGGTATGTGGCCGGAGGTTGGGTGACGGCCTTGTTTGTGGCGTTGCAGATTGCCGCCAACCATGTGCAGATGAGCTATTACTTCTTGTTTGTCATGCTGTTTATGGCGGTGGCGTATGGGGTGGATGCCTGGCGGCGCAAGGCGGTGCCGGCCTTCCTGAAAGGTACAGCGGTGCTGGTGGTGGCTGCGCTGTTGGGCGTTTGCATGAACCTCTCTAACCTGTATCACACCTATCAATACAGCAAGGAGAGCATGCGCGGCAAGAGCGAGCTGGTCAAGCCGAATGCGGCCAACCAGACCGGCAGTGGTTTGGAGCGTGACTACATCACCCAATGGAGTTATGGCATCGGCGAGACGTTCTCGCTGCTGGTGCCCAATGTGAAGGGCGGGGCATCGGTGCCGCTTGCGGGCAACGAGGTGGCGATGCAGAAAGCCAATCCCGATTATCTGATGCTGTACCGGCAGCTGGGACAGTATTGGGGCGAACAGCCGGGCACTGCAGGGCCTGTCTATGTAGGGGCTTTTGTCCTGTTTTTGTTCGTGCTGGGTTGCTTTCTGGTGAAAGGCCCCCTGAAGTGGGCGTTGGTGGGGGCTACCTTGTTCTCCATCCTGCTCTCGTGGGGCAAGAACTTCATGCCGCTCACCGATTTCTTCATCGACTATGTCCCGATGTACAATAAGTTCCGGGCCGTGTCGTCTATTCTGGTCATTGCCGAATTTACGATACCCTTGCTGGCGGTGATGGCCTTGGATGAGATTATCCGTCATCCGGCGGCGGTGAAAGAGCGGAAGGCGGCGGTGGCCGTCAGTCTGGGGCTGACGGGTGGGGTGTCGTTGCTGTTTGCCGTTGCGCCTACCCTGTTTTTCCCGTCCTTCCTGTCGGGCATGGAGCTCGATGCCTTGCAGCGGGGCCTGCCTGCCGACCAGCTGGCTCCGATTGTGATGAACTTGAGCGAGATGCGTGCGGCCATCTTTACGGCAGATGCCTGGCGCAGCCTGTGGATCATTTTGCTGGGAGTGGCGCTGACCGCCTTGTATGTCTATGGCAGGCTGAAGGCTGTTCCCACCATTGCCGTCCTGACGCTGCTGTGTCTCGTGGATATGTGGGGCGTGAACAAACGTTATCTTTACGACGGACAGTTTGTGGAAAAAGGGACGGAGATGCAGCCTTTTGCGCAGCCTACCGAGACCGACCGGTGGATTCTGGAGGACAAGGATCCGGATTATCGGGTGCTGAATCTGGCCTCCAATACCTTCAATGAGAACAATACGTCCTATTGGCACAAGAGCATCGGGGGCTATCATGCCGCCAAGTTGCGCCGTTATCAGGAACTGATAGAAGAGCATATCAGCGGTGAGATGAATACGCTGTTTGCGGAGGTGCCGGCGGCAGGCGGCGACATGGACAGTGTGGATGCCTCAAAACTGCCGGTACTGAATATGCTGAACACCCGTTATTTCATTTTCCCGCTGAAGGACGGGGCGACGGTTCCTATCCGGAATCCCCATGCGTTGGGCAATGCCTGGTTTGTTGACGAAGTGCTGACGGTGGCGGATGCCAATGAGGAGATAGCTGCGTTGCACCGGGTGAATCCGGCCCGGACGGCGGTCGTGGCCGATTCGTTTGCCGCTCTTGTCGGTCAGGCTGTTCCGGCCGACAGTCTGGCCTCGGTCATCCTGACCGCCTACCAGCCCAATGCATTGACGTATGAAGCGACATCCGCTACCGGTGGGGTGGTGGTCTTCTCGGAAATCTATTATCCTGGCTGGCGGGCCTATCTGGACGGCAAGCCGGTGGAGCACGGGCGGGCCGACTATGTGTTGCGGGCCATGCAGGTGCCGGCCGGTCGGCATCAGGTGGAGTTTGTGTTCGACCCGCAGTCGTTGCATACCACCGAACGGATAGCCTACACCGCCTTTGGCCTCCTGCTGGCAGGAGCCGTGATTGCTGTCGGGGCAGCCGTGCGCAAAAAGAGAATTCAAGAAAACTGTCAAACTAAAAATAGTTGAGAAGAAGATGAAGACAATAAACGAAATTCAAGAGGAAGTGATAGAGGAGTTCAGCGACTTTGACGACTGGATGGACAAGTACCAGCTGCTGATAGACCTGGGCAACGAGCAGGAGCCGTTGGACGCGAAGTACAAGACGGAGCAGAACCTGATAGAGGGCTGCCAAAGCCGTGTGTGGCTGCAGGCCGATTTGGTGGATGGCAAGGTGGTGTTTCAGGCGGAGAGCGATGCGCTGATTGTGAAAGGCATCGTCACGTTGCTGATGCGGGTGCTGTCGGGGCACACCCCCGATGAGATATTGGCATCCGACCTGCATTTCATTGACGCCATCGGGCTGAGAGAGCATTTGTCGCCCACACGCAGCAATGGTCTGCTGGCGATGGTCAAGCAGATGCGTATGTATGCCCTTGCGTTCAAGACGAAAGGGGCTTGAGGCCGTCCCGGTGACCGCTGTCTGGTAAGGCCGGCGGCAGGATATGGGGGAGGATGTGTGAGGCAACAGGCACATCCTCCCCTTGCTATTCAGCATCGGCAGACAGCCTTTCAGTACCGTTTTTACTGCAAGCTGTCTGGTACTGCAGTTTATATAGGCTGGTACTGGGAGTTTGGTTGACTTCTACTGTAGTTTATGTGGGCTTCTACTGCGTAAGGAGTAGTTTGGGCAGCATCCTCAATTAGGGTAACTGTTTCCCCAATTGAGGTACTGCCAGTCTCTCACATTTGTAGTAACTTTGCCTATGAACAATTATTCAGCGAAATGCCCTATGCAAGAGATACATTTAGACACCGTGCAGCAGTTCAATGAACGATATGGGTTCGAGACCCTTCACCCATTGGTGAGCGTTGTCCGCTACGATAAGCCACACGAGGTTGAGGAGAGCTGGGTGCGCTACGGCCTGTATGCCCTCTTTCTGAAAGAGAACAAGGGTTGCCAACTCTCCTATGGGAGGACGAAATATGACTTCGACGAGATGACCGTCACCTCATTTGCCCCAGGCCAGACCATCCACGTGCAGCCCATGCCGGGAGTGCAATATCCCAAGTGGACGGCACTGGTGTTTCATCCCGACTTGTTGGCCCGGAGTGCGTTGGGCAGGAATATCGGCAAGTATGAATTCTTTTCCTACTTCAGCAGCGAGGCGCTTCATCTGTCTGTGGGTGAGATTGAAATTTTCCGCGGTGTGCTGGACATGATTTCACAGGAGCTGCACCGCTCCATCGACAAGCACAGCCGGGACCTGATTGTGTCCAATATCGAGCTGTTGCTCAACTATTGCCTCCGTTTCTACGACCGCCAGTTCGTCACACGTGAGGAGATGAACCATGCTGTGGTGAGACGGTTCGAGCAGCTGTTGGCCGACTATATCCGTACCCAAGCCAGCAGCGAGGGGTTACCTACTGTGGCTTATTTTGCTGACAAATGCTGTCTTTCTACAGGATATTTCGGCACGCTTGTCAAAGTGGAGACCGGCAGGACTGCCAAGGATTTCATTGCCGGCCACCTCCTTGCCGCCGCCAAGCAACTGCTTGACGATGGCAGTCTGAGTGTGAATCAAGTGAGTACGCGGATAGGCTTTGAGTATCCGCAGCATTTTGTCCGTTTCTTCAAGGCACATACAGGAAAGACACCTACTCAATATCGAATGAAAGCAGGGCAGATTTAATCTGAATCAGCCAACTTTGTAGGTAGAAAAACGGCTAAAAGTGATCAAAACAATTTCTTTGCTTGACCTTTTCCCTACTATTCATATCCTACAAAATATTACCCCACCTGCCAATGTTGGTTCCATTCCACCCCTTGCTTTTTAAGAATGCTGCTGTTTCACCCAAGGTGAACGATGCAAGATATATTTGCGCGTCACACGATTATATAGTAAAGGCTACAAACTCTGGTCGACACAATCCATCAACAATTCTTTTTCGAAACATCTTCCAATCATTGGTTGCGGCATAACACGTTACTTGTGTTGGCATTGATCGTAAAGATAGGGCTTTTCTCTAAAAAAACATTGCGATAGCCAGTACCCGGATATTTTACCTCGTTCCCGGAGGTCAGCTGACAAGGCACCTTACGTTGTACGTACCTATTATGTACTTGTGGGGAGTTTGCAAGGATCGGCTAAATATGTTCGTAGCACCTTCCTCCCAGTTGATTATAGGATATTGAAGGAGGATGTATCGCCACAAAAAGAAGATGCTTGTGGGAGGGCTCGGTAACGGAGATTGCGGACGATTGCAAAATAGTGCTTGCTTATAAAATCAGCCAACTAATTCATATTGAAACGAATCAGTTGGCTGACCTCATCAAGTAGGTAAAGTTGCCCTACTCCATTTAGTTATAGGGGTGAGTTAGACCTGTAATCTGATCATCAATGCTTAGAGGGTAGATTGTTCCAATCAATGGTGTATGCGGGAGTGACACTTCTGGCACTTGCATTACCGTACTCGAAAGTCTCGATGTCCTCTACCGTATCTACGCCTGAAATGATGCCTTCATAAGTTTTACCGATACTATTTTTGAAAATGACGACTTTATAATTGACTGATGTAATACTATATCTGGAACTGTAATAATGTAGATAAATTTTATAAGTCCCTGCAGGTGCTTCCGAAAAATAGATGTTTTCGGGTTTATTCAGCATTTCTGAGCTCAAATCGTGGGTGGTCCCGAATCCGATTGTATTGTCAATGTCGAGGAAGCCGTTGGATCCAGAAGGTCGTTGGTTTGCATAATAAATATGCGCACCGGTGGGATCGATGCAGTGCAGGTCAATGTCTGAGTAATTGTCCCAGGTCAATGTGATTTTTATTTCACCATTGCCCGAAATCAAGCTGCCTTCTCCCAGATTGATGTCATCTTGATTATCTTCTACAATTGTTTCTACAGTGGTGATGATCTGTACGATGACGGTCTGTTCGAAGTAAGCAATGATACCATTTGCACCGGTGACATCTTCCGGAATGTCAATGTAATTCTGGAGCATGTTGGCGACAGTTGCCTCATCTTGGTTCTCCTCCATCCATTCTGCATCCTCTGCCAATGTGGCAAACGCTGATTCACTGTCGATGATTGCTATACCTGTTGTCAGTACTGCCTGGATAGTCTGTGTCGTGATGGTGGCACTGGCAGTGGTCAATGTGCTCACAACAGTGGTGACAATTAAGTTAGTGTATTGTATAAAGGTAGTGCCACTGGCGGCGGTCTGGGCTGTCAGTTGTGCTTTGTATTCGTCCCAAGTAATACCGTTAATTGTTAAATCTTCCAGAATGACGCTTTCCCCGTTTGAAATCACTACTGCTTTAAAAGTATTGTTGTTATGGTCGCCTAATACGATGGTATAATCATCTGAAATGATGTTGATGGGAAGACCTTCATCGTTGAAATTGATGACTGTCTGTTTCTGGGTAGGGGTAACAACATCACGCAATACGTAGGATTGGGTGCTCGGGTTTGCGACGGGCTGATTGATGGAAACACGTGCGGGAATAGTCGGATTTGCATCTTGCGCTTCATATAAATAGCTGGTTCCGTCTTGTCCCAAAATGGCATAGTCTATTTGGTCACCCAAGTTTTGGCTAAGTGCAAGGAAAGCTGGTGCTGGAGCTTGTGCCGGCACTTCCAGTACAGTACCATCGGTCAGGGTCAGAATGAGTTTATTCCCCGACTGAGTGACCGAACTGAAAAATGAATCACCGTTTTGCCCATTTTGTCCATTTTGCCCAACTGCTTGAACGGCATTGCCATTGGCATCTTTTACATCCTCATAAGTTTGTCCATTGTCATAGCTGACCATCCAGTTGCCTGTGGTGCTTACTTTCAGTCGTGGGGTAATGGCATCTTCACCGGCAACTCGTAGTTTGTTGCCGCTGTCATCGGTCAGCCACGTTTTAGTACCATTGACTGTCTGTGTCCAATAATATTTTCCATCGGTGTCTTTTTCAATTCCCATGACCGGAGCGTCTTGTCCGTTAGCTCCATTCTGTCCATTGGAAATGGTGGCTGTTTTTCCATCGCTAAAAGTAATGACATATCCGTCTTTTGTGTCTTTTTCAGTTACACTGGAAACTAAGATATTTCCTTCCAAGACACTTACGAGAGAGCTGATGGATGAAAGATCCGTGTTCAGTTTGTTTAATTGTGTTTCCACATTGTTTAATCGTTGATCCAGAGAGTTCACTTTGTCCCACAATTCACCGTCGTCATATTTACAGGCGGTTACTGAGACCATGAGCAGCATAAGCGCATACGCAATGACATGTTTCGTCTTCATAATACAAACAAAAAAGTTTTGGGATCTCCGCAAAGGGTTAGAAAAAGGGAACTATTTGAACAAAAAAAGCGTGAGATCCGTACAAGTTGCTTATCTCACACTCCAGGCCTTCAAACTCGCCCAACTCAGTAAGAATATGCAACTCCGAAGCCCACGCTGATATGTATATTACCTCTCCCTTATCGACATAACACCCTTCCCCTCTCGCAATTTATGAGAGTGCAAGAGAGCGGTTATAAATGCCATAAGGGATGCGTTGTTAGACACATCCCGAGGACATCTACTGTTGCTGTCTTTCTACTGAGTTGCCAAGTGTTCGAAGTTTGGAGTGTAGAAAGAAGCGTCCAAGTAAACGCCTTTTTTATTATATGGAGATTCCCATCATGTATTTCAATGTGACAACCTATCGCATTTGTGATGGGTTGTCCTATAAGAAATATGTATATAAGAATCTCTTACAAAGATAAAGAAAAAATTATTTATATAAGTGAAAATCCATAAAAGTGTTAGAATTTTGCTTATTTTAACATTATTACTGAAGCATTGCTATATGTTGCCGGAAGTCATTCATCCTTCTTGTTGCGTTTCGGATGCAGCTTCGTCGGACTTGAACCAGGAAGCATACATCAGATAACCGTTGGCAATCTTCTGGTTCAGCTCCCTGCTTTGTGCAGGGTCAACGCGCTTGATGAACTTGGCTGGAACACCACCCCACAGGGTGTGGGGTTCGATGATGGTATGGGCCAGCACCAGTGCACCGGCTGCCACAATGGCGCCTTCGCCCACTACGGCATGGTCGAGCAAGGTGGCTCCCATGCCAATAAGGGCATTATCGTGCACGGTGGCGCCGTGGAGCGTGACGTTGTGTCCAACGGAGACATCGTTGCCGATGGTGACCGTTGATTTCTCGTATAAGGTATGCAGGACGGATCCGTCCTGAATGTTGACGCGGTCGCCTATCCGGATGGAATTGACATCGCCCCGCAGGACGGTGTTGAACCAGATGCTACAGTCGTGTCCCATCACGACATCGCCTATAATGGTGGCGTTCTCGGCAAGGTAGCAGTTCTCGCCGAAACGGGGAGTGAATCCCCTGACAGATTTGATGAGTGCCATATTGTGTTCAGATTTTTCGGGTTTCTTGTTTCAGCCATTCACGTTCTTCTGTGTCCAGCAGCGGACATAAGGTTTCGTACACCTGTTGGTGATACCGGTTCAGCCAGTCTTTCTCGTCAGTGGTCAGCCGTTCGGGAACAATGGCGGCCAGGTCTATCGGACAGAGTGTGAGCGGTTCAAAACGGTAGAAGTCGCCAAATTCCGTGGTGCGGTCGGGGACAATCAGCATGGTGTTTTCAATGCGGATGCCGTAACGGCCTTCCTTGTAGATGCCAGGTTCGTTGGTCAGGGTCATTCCCGGCAGTAACAGGGCAGGCATGTAGTTGGTGCGCAGCTGGTGAGGGCCTTCGTGGACGCACAGGAAGTGGCCTACGCCATGTCCGGTGCCATGTCCGTAATGCAGCCCTTCGCCCCACAGGAACTGCCGGGCGAGCACATCCAGTTGTGTGCCACACGTCCCGTGGGGAAATACGGCCCGTGAGAGGGCAATCATGCCTTTCAGCACTAATGTGTAGTCAGTCTTCTGCTCGTCGCTGACAGGTCCCAGTACGATAGTGCGGGTGATGTCGGTCGTTCCGTCCAGGTATTGTGCGCCACTGTCTAGAAGCAGCAGTCCCTCCGGCTGCAGGCGGGAAGCTGTTGCCGCAGTCGCTTCGTAGTGGACGATGGCTCCGTGTGCCTGGTAGCCGGCGATGGTGTCGAAACTGATGCCTTTGAAACCCACTTGGGCAGAGCGCAACTCATACAGTTTTCGGTCGATGGTCAGCTCGGTTTCCTTCCCGCTCTTGACCGCTTCTTTTATCCATTTCAGAAAACGTACCAGGGCCACTCCGTCTTTTCGCATGGCGGTGTGGAATCCGGCTATTTCTGTCGGATTCTTGATGGCTTTCATTAACAGCACTGGAGAGGTATCCCGGTCAATACGTGTGCCGGAGGATTGGACCGCTTCGTAGAGGGCCAAGTTGCTGGAGGGGGGTAGCAGCAGGCTTGGGGCCTCGTAGTGCTGCAGGTCGGGGACTATGTCTGTATATTCTTTGACCGCAATCCCTTGACGGTGCAATGCATCTTCTGTCCCGGCCGGAAGTTTTACCTTATTTATATATAAGGTAGCACAGTCGGTGCAGATGAGCAGATAGCTGACGAATAATGGGTTGCAATGAATGTCACTTCCTCTAAGATTAAGGGTCCATGCAATCTCGTCGAGTGCCGAGAGCAGCACTCCATCGGTCTGCCGGGTCGTTAAATAGGTACGAATCCTTTGCAGTTTGTCCGGACAGCTTTCGCCAGCATATTCTGGAGTCATGCTGAAGACCGGATTTTCAGGAATGGGCGGACGGTCTGTCCACAAGGTGGCAAAGGGATCGCCGGCGGCAGTCAGGCGGATTCCATATCCAGATAGTGCCTGGCGCAGGCTTTCTGCTTCGCCAATGGCATTGACCCATCCGTCAATGCCTACCGTTGAGGCTGAGGGTAGACAAGTGCCCAACCAGTCGGGTATGCTGGGCGTGCCGGGCAGGCGATCTTTGAACAGGCAGATACCTGTTCCTTCCAACTGTTCGGCTGCCTGCAGGAAATACCGTGAATCCGTCCACAGTCCCGCTTGGTCTGTCGTGACGACTACAGTCCCGGCTGACCCGGTGAATCCGGATATCCACTGTCGGCAGCTCCAGTGCTCGGGGGTATATTCTCCTGCATGAGGGTCGGTGGAGGGGATGATAAAGGCTGCAAGCCCTTTTGCCTTCATCCAGTTGCGCAACAGGGTGATACGCCCCGTGATAATGCTGTTTTGCTTCATTGTATCCAAGGATTAGGGCACCCGGCGGACAGGTGTCCGGACGGGTGCTGTTTTGACGGCAAAGGTACGATTTCTGTGCCATACGAAATAAAAATGTACCGGAAAGTTTTGTAAATAAAGAAAGTATGTGTACTTTTGCGCCGCTATTCCACACGCGAATAATTTAATAACAACATACTTTAATTGAATAAAACAAATGATTGTAGTACCAGTAAAAGAAGGCGAAAACATTGAAAAAGCGCTGAAGAAGTTCAAAAGAAAATTTGAAAAAACAGGTGTTGTGAAAGAATTGAGACGTAGACAGCAGTTTGACAAACCGTCTGTATTGAAGCGTCTTAAGATGGAACGTGCTATCTACGTTCAGAAACTGCAACTGACTGAAGAATAATAATTCTGCAGGATTTCTTGAATAATTGAATTCTTTTTCATAAATTCGTTGCTGATAACAAAGCGATGTTTCTTATGCTGAAAGATTCTTTTTTGAAGTATCTTCGTTTTGAACGGAACTATTCCCCTCACACCGTAGCGGCGTATGGGAAAGATATTTCGGAATTCGAGGAGTACTTCGCCGGTATAGATGAAGGCTTGGACTTCTGTGCGGCGGATGCTGATGTGGTTCGTGGATGGATGCTGTCTTTGATGGAACAGCGATACACGGCGACAAGCGTCAACCGCAAGCTGAGCTCACTTCGCACCTTTTATCGGTATCTTCTACGGGAAGGCAAGGTGAAGGCGGATCCGTGCGCCAGGGTGAACGGACCGAAGAAAAAGAAACCGTTGCCTGTCTTTGTCCGTGAGGAGGATATGAACCGGCTGCTGGATGAAACGGATTTCGCCTCTTCGTATGAGGGGGTGCGAGACCGGATGATTCTGGAGCTGTTTTATGCGACGGGCATACGTCTGTCCGAGCTGATAGGCTTGGAAACGGCGGATGTGGATCTGTCGGCGAAGACGATAAAGGTGACCGGGAAAAGGAACAAACAGCGGATAGTCCCGTTCGGTGAAGAACTGGAGCAGGATTTGAGGCTGTATCTGGAGGCGCGGGAGACGGTCGGCGGTGACAGCAGGGCGCTGTTCCTTGGAAAGGAGGGGCAGGCCGTAAGTCGAGGAACCGTTTATCGGATAGTGAAGACGAATCTTTCAAAGGTCGTGACGCTGAAGAAAAGAAGCCCCCATGTGCTGCGACATTCATTTGCGACGGCAATGCTGAACAACGGTGCAGAGCTGGATGCGGTGAAGGAGCTGTTGGGGCATGCCAGTCTTGCTGCAACGCAGGTCTATACGCATACGACTTTTGAGGAACTAAAAAAAGTTTATGAACAAGCTCATCCCAGAGCGTAAAGAAAAGGAGGTTTTTATGGAAGTAAGAATTCAATCAATTCATTTCGATGCATCGGAAAAACTGAATGCTTTTATTCAGAAGAAAGCAGAGAAGCTCGAGAAGTTTTGCGATAATATAAAGAAAGTAGAGGTGTCTTTGAAGGTCGTAAAACCGGAAACGGCCAATAATAAGGAAGCCGGTGTACGCGTGTTGGCGTTGAATACCGAGTTTTACGCAGAGAAAATAAGCGATACGTTCGAGGAGTCAGTGGATGTTTGTATGGAGGCTCTGTCCAAACAATTGCTGAAGGCCAAAGAAAAATTGCAAGGGAAATAAAAAAAATCACGAAATGATTTTGTGATTCAGAAAATATAGCTAACTTTGCAGCCGCTAAGCCACTCGAAAGGGGATGTGGCTGCAAAGTTAAAGCGAAACCGCCTCTTTAGCTCAGCTGGCCAGAGCACGTGATTTGTAATCTCGGGGTCGTTGGTTCGAATCCGACAGGCGGCTTATCCCATCGAAAGATGGGATTTTTATTTGCCTAATCAAAAAGTAATCCCATTCTTGTCGGTAAACATTTCCTCTTAAGGAAAAAGACAGTATATTTTTCCTTTCCATAATTGTCTTATTTATTGATTAAAGTCTAAGTGTTACTATATTCCTATGGAAAGAATACAACTAGAAGACTTTTTGAAGTACAACTATCTATCGGGAATCAAAGTCACTGACTATGGCACCATATTCGTAAAAACAAATGCCAAAAAGGATAAAACAGGGTATGAGAGAAACTACTGCATTATCCGCGAAGATGGTAAAACCAAGCAATTGACATATGACGGCAATGCAGGATTTTTCAAGGTGAAGGATAATGCCCTCTATTTCCTGGCAAAAAGAAGTGAAGAAGAGAAAAAAGATG
>CAMAFR010000008.1 GCA_945833835.1 uncultured Bacteroides sp. | reverse complement strand
CCCGTACGTCAGTTTAGCAAACTGGTGGTTTCAGCCACTCACCCAAACTTCCATTCGGTTCGTGATGCGTTTTCTCTCAAACGCGGTGCGAAGATAAGGCCTTTTTTTGAACCCTGCAAACTTTTACGGCTTTTTTTCTTTGTTTTTCTTCAATTCATGCCCTCTTCGTGCTTTCACCGTCTTTTTTCCGACCTTTCGTCCCCCCTTCCCGCTCCCGATACGAATAACTATTATTAGGTATTGTGCACCATCTATTTTATGCGTACCTTTGCACCTGCATTGGCAAGCAAGACGCAATGACTATTCTTAACCTATAAATATCATCTTATGACAATGAGTTTTAAAGAAGGCCGTTGGAACTATGAAATCAACGTGACCGATTTCGTCAAATCCAACCTCACCCCTTATGAAGGCGACGCCTCCTTTCTGACAGGACCCACCGAACGTACCCAAGCTGTCTGGAACAAATGCTTAGAAGCACTGGCCGAAGAACGTGCCAACCACGGTGTCCGTTCGCTGGACCCCTCGACCGTATCCACCATCACTTCGTTTGCCGCCGGCTATATAGATAAGGAGAACGAAGTCATCGTGGGCCTGCAGACCGACGAGGTGCTGCGCCGGGCCATCAAGCCGTTCGGCGGCATCAAGGTGGTCGAAAAGGCCTGCCGCGAAAACGGGATGGAAGTCGACCCGAAAGTCAAGGAAATCTTTACCCACTACCGTAAGACGCATAACGACGGCGTATTCGACGCCTATACCGAAGAAATCCGTTCGTTCCGCTCGCTGGGCTTCCTCACGGGGCTGCCCGACAATTATGCCCGCGGACGCATCATCGGCGACTATCGCCGACTGGCCCTTTATGGACTGGACCGCCTTATCACAGCCAAGCAAGACGACCTGCGCCACCTCACCGGCCCCATGACTGACGCACGCATCCGCCTGCGTGAGGAAGTGGCCGAACAAATCAAGGCCCTGAAAGAAATCAAAGTGCTGGGAGAACAGTACGGACTGGATCTGAGCCGCCCCGCCTGTACGGCACAGGAAGCCGTGCAATGGGTGTACATGGCCTACCTCGCCGCCGTGAAGGAACAGGACGGGGCCGCCATGTCGCTGGGCAACACCTCGTCTTTCCTCGACATCTATATAGAGCACGACCTGGCCAACGGCACCCTCGACGAGCTGCACGCACAGGAACTGATTGACCAGTTCGTCATCAAGCTGCGCATGGTGCGCCACCTGCGTATGCAGGCTTACACGGACATCTTCGCCGGAGACCCTACCTGGGTGACCGAAGCCATCGGCGGACGTTTCAACGACGGACGCACGAAGGTGACCAAGACCTCGTTCCGCTTCTTGCAGACACTCTACAACCTCGGCCCCTCTCCCGAACCGAACCTGACGGTGCTGTGGAGTCCCCAGCTGCCCGAAGGCTTCAAGGACTTCTGCGCACAGGTATCCATCGACACCTCCTCCATTCAATATGAGAACGACGACCTGATGCGCGAGGTGCGCAACTCGGACGACTACGGCATCGCCTGCTGTGTGTCCTATCAGGACATCGGCCGCCACATCCAGTTCTTCGGGGCACGCTGCAACCTGGCCAAGGCCTTGCTGCTGGCCATCAACGGCGGACGTTGTGAAAACACCGGCACCCTGATGGTGAAGGACATCCCCCTGCTGAGCAGCGACGACCTGAACTTCGAAGAAGTGCTGGCCAACTACAAGAAGGTGCTCAAGCAAATGGCGCGGGTGTACAACGAGGCGATGAACATCATCCACTACATGCACGACAAGTATTACTACGAAAAGGAGCAGATGGCGTTCGTCGACACCGACCCGGCCATCAATCTGGCCTATGGCGTGGCAGGCATGTCCATCGCCGTCGACTCACTCTCGGCCATCAAGTATGCCAAGGTGAAGGCACGCCGTAACGACATCGGGCTGACAGTGGGCTTCGACATCGAAGGCGAATTCCCCTGCTTCGGCAATGATGACGACCGGGTGGACCATCTGGCCGTTGACCTCATCTACTATTTCGACGAACAGCTCAAGAAACTGCCGGTGTACAAGAACGCGCAGCCCACACTGTCTATCCTGACCATCACCTCGAACGTGATGTATGGCAAGAAAACGGGAGCCACGCCCGACGGACGTGCCAAAGGAGTCGCCTTCGCCCCCGGTGCCAACCCGATGCACGGACGCGACAAGAACGGTGCCATCGCCTCGCTGAGCTCGGTGGCCAAACTCCGCTACCGCGACGCGCAAGACGGCATCAGCAACACGTTCTCCATTGTCCCCAAATCATTGGGAGCCGACCGTGACTGCCGCATCGAGAACCTGGTGACCATGATGGACGGCTACTTCGTGAAAGGAGCCCACCACCTGAACGTGAACGTACTGAACCGCGAAATGCTGGAAGACGCCATGGAGCATCCCGAGAAATATCCGCAGCTCACCATCCGTGTGTCGGGCTATGCGGTGAACTTCATCAAGCTGAGCCGCGAACATCAGCTCGAAGTCATCTCGCGCAGCTTCCACCAAAGCATGTAACCGCTGTGTGCCATGATACGCGTACACTCTTATGAATCGCTCGGGACCTATGACGGTCCCGGCATTCGTCTGGTGGTGTTTCTGCAAGGGTGCAACTTCCGCTGCCTGTACTGCGCCAATCCCGACACCATCGACCCGTGCGGGGAAAGCCGGCCCACCGCTCCGGAGGAAATCCTGAAAATGGCCGTCAGCCAACGCCCCTTCTTCGGCAAGAAAGGCGGCATCACGTTCAGCGGCGGCGAACCCACCTTCCAGGCCAAGGCCTTGCTGCCCCTCTTCCGCCAACTGAAAGCGGAAGGCATCCATATCTGCCTGGACAGCAACGGAGGCATCTGGAACGAGGCCGTCAGAGAATTGCTGCAACTGACCGACCTCGTGCTGCTCGACGTAAAGGAGTTCAACGACGAACGCCACCGCCGGCTGACTTCGCGCAGCAACGTACAGACCTTGCGCACCGCCGCCTGGCTCGAAGAGAACGGACGTCCCTTCTGGCTGCGCTATGTACTGGTGCCGGGCTACAGCGCATTCCGCGAAGACATCGAGGCCTTGGGACAGCATTTTGCGGACTACCGCAGGATAGAGCGCGTGGAGATTCTTCCTTACCACACGCTGGGCGTACACAAATACGAGGCCATGCAGCTGGACTACCGTCTGACCGATGTCCGCCCCAACACTCCCGAACAGCTGGACGAGGCCCGCCGTCTGTTCGGACGTTTTTTCAAAACCGTCTACATCAATTGACCTATGCTGAGCAAGAACAAGATTAAATTCATCCGTTCACTGGAACAGAAGAAAATACGGAAAGCCGAACAAGCGTTCCTGGCCGAAGGCCATAAGCTGGTGGGTGACCTGCTGGGCCATTTCCACTGCCGGCTGCTGGCTGCCACAGCCCCCTGGCTGTCGCGGCACCCACAGGCCACCGCCGATGAAATCATTGAAGTGAGCCCCGACGAGCTGTCTCGTGCCAGCCTGCTGAAATCGCCGCAGGAAGTCCTTGCCGTATTCGGCCAGCCCGACTACCCGACCGCCACGGAAGCCATCCGCCAATCGCTCTGCCTGGCACTGGACGATGTACAAGACCCGGGCAACCTGGGCACCATCGTGCGCATTGCCGACTGGTTCGGTATCCGGCACATCTTCTGTTCGCCCGGCACCGCCGACATCTATAACCCCAAGACCGTACAGGCCACCATGGGAGCCATGGCCCGTGTACAGCTGCACTACACTCCCCTGTCCCCACTGTTGGAGGGACTGGAGGAGAGCGTCCCCGTGTTCGGCACCTTTCTCGACGGCACCGACCTCTACCGGGAAGAGCTCGCCACCAGCGGCCTCATCGTGATGGGCAACGAGGGCAACGGCATCAGCCCCGAAGTGGCCCGCCACATCCGCCGCCGGCTGCTCATCCCCAACTATCCAAAAGGAGTGGCTACCAGCGAGTCGCTCAACGTCGCGGTAGCCACTTCCATTGTCTGTGCCGAATTCCGTCGGCGCATGTGACAAACGTTGCTATGTGCACCCCCCGAGAGGAAGACTATTTCTCTGTCTTCTTTTCGGGAGCCTTGCCGGCATCCAGTCCGCGCTGCTCCAGCAGCCATTTGATGTCCGGCCCCTTGCCACGGAAGGTGGTGTACATCTCCATGGCATCGTCAATGCCGCCCGGTGTCAAGATGTGGCGGCGGAACTTGTCGGCCACTTCCTGATTGAAGATGTCTCCACGCTCGGTATAGGCACCGAATGCGTCACAATCAAGTACTTCTGCCCAGATGTAGCTGTAATAGCCCGCCGTGTAGCCTCCGCCCATGGTATGGCTGAAGTAGGTAGACCGGTAACGTGACGGGATTTGCTTCAGCAGTCCGCGCTTGCCCAGCACCTTCGCTTCGAAGGCCACCGGATCAAAGTCGGCAGGGACTGTCTTCAGCGTGTGGAAGTCCATATCCAGCAACGAAGCCGCCAAATACTCCACGGTGGCAAACCCCTGACCGTATTTGCTGCTCTTGTCCATCTTCTCGATCAGCTCCATCGGGATGACCTCCCCCGTCTTGTAATGCTTGGCATACACCTTCAGCACCTCGGGGGCAAACGCCCAGTGTTCGTCAATCTGCGACGGGAGTTCCACAAAATCGAGCGGCACATCGGCCACGCCGGTATAATGGACATCGCAGAACAGGGCATGCAAGGCATGGCCGAACTCATGGAACAGCGTGTTGGCCTCGTCCATGCTCAGCAATGCAGGCTCGCCGGCCGACGGCTTGGTGAAATTGCAGACGATGGAGACCACCGGCACCACCTTATTGCCCTGACGGTCGTACTGCTGCTGCCGGTAGGTAGTACACCAGGCACCGCCGCCCTTGCTCTCACGCGGGAAAAAGTCGAAGTAAAGCA
Organism: uncultured Bacteroides sp.; assembly: GCA_945833835.1. Classification (GTDB taxonomy): domain Bacteria; phylum Bacteroidota; class Bacteroidia; order Bacteroidales; family Bacteroidaceae; genus Phocaeicola. The sequence continues at coordinate 67,561 of CAMAFR010000008.1, read as the reverse complement.
ATCCCAGCGGCCGGCCGTCTTTGTCAATACACTCGAAAGCCTGTGCCTCGGGATGCGGCAACGGCATATAGCCGAGGGCACGGAAACGGATGCCATACAAGCGGTTGGCCACATAAAAGGCACCTTCGCGCACGTTGTTCAGCTCCAGATAGGGGCGCACCTCGTTCTCGTCGATGCTGAACTTCGCGCTCTTGGCCTTCTCGAAATAGTAACGCCAGTCCCAGCCCTGCGGCTCGAACTTGCCGCCTTCTTTCTTGATTTCGGCCTTGATGTCGGCCAGTTCCGCCTTGGCAACGGCCAGTGCCGGTGTCCAGAGCTGGTCGAGCAGATCATACACGTTGGTCTCGTTTTTGGCCATCCGGTTGTCCAGTGCCAGGGCAGCATAGTCGGGATAGCCCATGAGTTTCGCCTTTTCCAGACGAGCGGTGACGAGGTCGCGCACCACAGCCTTGTTGTCCTGGGCATTGCCGTTGTTGCCACGGTTGGTGTACGCCTTGAAGATGCGCTCACGCAGCGCACGGTTGTCCGCATATTGCAGGAACGGCATCACACTGGGGTTATGGAGTGTGAAGACCCATTTGCCTTCCATGCCCTGCTCCTTCGCCGTTTCAGCGGCATTGGCCACCAAGGCGGCAGGCAGTCCGCTCAAATCCTTCGCATCGTCAATCACCAGCTTGAAGGCATTGGTCTCCTTCAGCATGTTCTGGTCGAACGTGATTTCGAGCAGTGCAATCTTCTCGTTCAGTTTGCGCAGCCGCTCCTTGTCCTCATCGTTCAGGTTGGCCCCCCGGCGCACAAACGCCTTATAGACCTCCTCCAGCAGCTTGTGCTGCTCCTTGTCCAGTCCCAGCTTCTCACGGCGGTCATACACCTGCTTCACCCGGTCGAACAACAGCGGGTTCATGAAGATGTCATCGGCATGTGCCGAGAGCAGGGGCGACATTTCCTGGCTCAACGCCTGCATCTCGGCATTGGTGTCGCAGGCACTCTGGTTGTCGAACACCAGCTCCACCTGCATCAGCAGCTGTCCGCTGCGGTCCAAGGCGGCAATGGTATTGTCGAAGTCGGGCATCGACCGCTGGTTGACAATGGCCGCAATCTCCTGCTTCTGGGCTTCCATGCCCTTGAGGAACGCCTCGCGGTAGTCCTCCAGTCTGATTTGGTCAAACGGTGGCACGCCATAAGGGGTGTTATACTCGGCCAGGAGCGGATTGACGCGCGTTGCGCCGTCCGTCCCCTGTCCATACGCCGCTACCGAAACGCTTATCAGCGCCGAAGCGAAAAATGTTCTACAGTTCATTCTCATCTGTTATCTGATTAAAGTTATTCATGTCTGGAAACTCATTTCACCGAACGTCCCACCGCCTCCTGCAGGTAGCGGTAGAAGTCGTATTGCGCCCGCACCTTCGGCTCGTTCGGATTGCGTTTGAACACGTTGCGCAGCCGGTCGTCCACCCAGCAGGCCTTCCAGTTGGCCCGCAGCTGAATGTCGAGCATGTCCACCAGCTGTTGCTTCAGCCGTTTGTCGAGCACAGGCGTCACCGCCTCTATCCGGCGGTGCAGGTTCCGCTGCATCCAGTCGGGCGAGCCCAAGTAGAGGTAGGGATGTCCGTCATTGCCGAAATACCACACACGCGCATGTTCGAGGAAACTGTCCACAATGCGCGTCACCCGGATGTTCCGGCTGAAAGGCCTGCCGGGAATCAGGCAGCAGATTCCCCTCACAATAAGGTCAATCTGTACGCCGGCCTCACTGGCCGCATAGAGTTCCTCTATCATGCCCAGGTCTTGCAGCGCATTCATCTTCAAGACAATCCGTCCCGGCTTTCCGGCACGGGCCAGCTCCATTTCATGATGAATCCGCTTCTTGAGTTCGGGCAGCAGGTTGAACCGTGCTATCAGGAGCCGTTTGAACTGCGGTTCGGTCACTTCCCGTCCGAGGGTGCGGAACAGCGTGTGCATGTCTTCCACAATGACCGGATTGCACGTGTACAATCCCACATCGGCATAGACCTTGGCCGTCTGCTCGTTGAAGTTGCCCGTACTCACGTAGGCATAGCTGCGGATGGGCTTCCCGTCCTTGTCCGTACGCAGCACCAGGGCCACCTTGGCGTGTACCTTCAGGCCGGGGATGCTGAAGATGATGTGAATGCCGGCCTTGCGCATCATCTCGGCCGTAGCCAGATTGTTCTCTTCGTCGAAACGCGCCTTCAGCTCCACAAACACCGTCACCTTCTTCCCGTTGTGGGCGGCGGCTATCAGGTGGCTGATGACCTCCGAATGTTCCGCCACCCGGTATTGTGTAATCATGATTTCCCGGCAATGGGGGTCGTGCACGGCCTCGTAGAGGAAATGGGTGAAATGGTCGAAGCTGAGATACGGATAATACAGCAGCAGGTCGCCCCGTGCGATACGCCGGTACATGAAGTGCGGGTCGCTGTCCAGTCCCGGCAGCCGCAATCCTTTGGGCTTCTCCACCGGACGGATGTCCGGATTGGGGTTCGGCAGCATCGAGAGGTCCTCCAGATTCAGGTGCTTGTCGCCGGGCACCAGCTCCTCACGGTTGATGTCGAACGCATCGATGAGGAAGTCCAGAAAATCGGCCGGCATCTTGCGGTCGTACACAAACCGGGCTATCGCCCCTATCTTGCGCTTCTTCACCTTCTCTTTCAGCCGCTCCACCATGTTCTCGGGCGACACATCGTCCACAAAGACATCGGCATCCCTCGAAATCTTGCAGCAGAAACTGGCATCCACCTCATAGCCGATGAAGACCTCGTGCAGGTTGTCTTTGATGATGTCTTCCAGAAACATCAGGTAATAGTCCTCCCCTATGCGGGGCAGCTCCACAAACCGGGGCACTTTGCTGTAAGGCATCTTCAGGATATAATATTCCTCTTTTCCTCCCTCCTTGCGACGGACACGGACAGCCAGATACAGCCGCTTGTCGCGCAAGAACATGCGGACACGCTCTTTCTCCACCTTGACGGGAGCCAGATAGGGAAAGACCTCTTCGAGGAAGAAGCGGTGGACAAACTCCCGGTGGCGGGGCAACAATTCCTGCCGTGACTGGTAGAAGACTATATGATGGGCACGCAGCGCGGGCAGCAGCTGCTGCTCATAGATGCGCACACGGTCTTCCAGCTGGGCATTCACAATGCCCGTGATGCGCAGAATCAGTGCGTGCGCCTCCTCCTTCGTCAGTTCCTGGCTCCGTCCGCCCGAAGCCACCGCCTGGTGCTCGGCCACCCTCACCTTATAGAACTCCTCCAGGTTGGAAGAATAGATGGCGATGAAGTTGATGCGCTCGTACAGCGGCAAATCCTCGTCCTCGGCCTCCAGCAGCACCCGGTGGTTGAACGACAGCCAACTGATGTCCCTATTGAAATATCTCACTTCTTTTTCCATCACTTGCTTAAATGGTTTGTCCAAAAGTACTACCTTTGTTCCAATAAACAAAGAAAAAAATGACAAGAATCGGACTTCTATCAGACACACACGGGTATTGGGACGACCGCTACCTGCATTATTTCGAGCCGTGCGATGAAATATGGCACGCAGGCGACATCGGTGCTCCCGAAGTGGCGGACCGCCTGAAAGCTTTCCGCCCATTCAGGGCGGTCTATGGCAACATTGACGGCCAGCCGCTCCGCACGGACTATCCAGAAACGGCACGTTTCACCGTAGCGGGCACCGATGTACTGATGAAGCACATCGGCGGCTATCCGGGCAAGTACGACCGTTCTGTCAGGACACTGCTGGCCTCCTGTCCTCCCCGCCTGTTCGTGAGCGGACATTCGCATATCCTGAAGGTGCAATACGACCCCCGGCTGCACCTGCTGCACATCAATCCCGGAGCCGCCGGCATCTACGGATTCCATCAGGTGCGCACCCTGGTCCGCTTCTGCATGGACCAGGGGGAGTTTTCCGACCTGGAAGTCATCGAGCTACAGAAATGACGCCGCAGGCCGATACAGGCACAGACTTAGAAGTCCTCGTCGTTCAGCAGGAAGATGGGCTGCATCAGTTTCCACTTTTCGTGCGACGCCTGTCCGGGCAACGAACGCTGGAACTTGGACATGTGCGCCTCCCATTCGGCCTGCCGCGGCAGTTTGGCCAGACGCTCATTGTCGCGAATCCAGTCAAAATCATCCACCGTATCACAAATCATGAACGAATGGGTGCCGTGAATGTAGATCTGCATATCCAGAATGCCCACCTCACGGATACCTTCCTTGATTTCTTTCCACACATGACGATGCTCCTCCACATAGGCTGCAATCAGCTCGGGATCGTCGTACATTTCCAATGTCTGGCAATAGCGTTTCATAGTTTTCTGAAATTTAGTTGATAAAAAGATAAGCCTGATAACGGGTGTCCGCGCCTACGGGGGTGAGGGACAGATAGCCGTGCGAGAGCCTGCCTCCGTGTACCACGGCTGCCTGACGCTCCTGCATCCGACAATGGAAGGCCAACGCCTCGCCCGCCGCATGATGGACAACCGCAAAGATGCCTTCGGCCCCCTGCTCCACCCATTGTCCGTACAGGCGATGGGCCACTATCCCCATATTCATGCGGAGGTTCACCTCGACACAAGGATGCAGCCAATAGTCAGCACCCTCCCGACAAATCATCATGTCTACCCCCAGCCAGCCAGCATAGCAGCCTGCCACCCATCGGGACAACTCCCGACAGAGGACCTCACGCACTGCCAGCAGCACCCCACGGTCCACATAGGCTGTCAGTGCCGCTTCGATGGCCTCATCCGTCCGCAGGAGGTTCAGCTTGTAGTTGCCATGCGTGTCGGTCTCGAACAACGAATAGCCCACAAACCGCACCCCTCCGGCAGGAACGGCGCAAAACTCCATTGCAAAATCGATTACCTTATTATATATGGGTTCGGCCATCAGGGCCCCTTGCGTGCGCAAGACACGTCCGGCCCAGCCGGCCACATTGGCCGTCCAAGTGGCGGCCGACACCCTCACCAATCCGCGTCCGCTGCCCGACCACGGCGACTTGAGCAAGGTATCGCCGAAACGACGCACCGCCTGCGACACCTCGTCCATCGTATGGCAGACCACCGACACACCCCCTACCCCGCCAACCGTCTGCAAGGCTTGCTGCAACGCCACGCACTGCTGCCTGCCCGACAGCGTGCGGATACGTTCCATCTGTCCGTCGGTAGGATAGCAGGCAGGAGGCACTCCTTCCCTGCGCAGCTCGGCTATCAAGGCAGGATTCCATCCCCACGGCGCTATCCGGCTGCCCGTCCATCGGGTCACTACCGGCACATCGGGCCACAACGGCACCGACGCATCCCATCGGCCAGCGGGCAGGACATCCACCTTGACGCTGTCGCCCGTCCCGGCATACCACACCGGCAGCAGACACAAATCCTGCTTCATCCGCTCCACCTCGGCAGGAGGCCGGTAGTGCGGACGACCATCGGCCAATGCCATGTCGTTCTCGGGATTGAAATAAGTAATCATGGGCGCAAAGGTACGACAAAAAAACCGAGGACAAGGGCCGGACGATGAAAGATCGGTGAAAATCCTTGATTTTATAAAGGTACATATCTCACAGGGCGCAGCATAAGCCCTGTGGGACGACCGGCGTTACTGACAACCGTGCCAGTTGTACCACTCAGGTTGAGGGCATATTGGGTAGGTTTGGCACCGCTTAGTCCGATGGTACTACTCTGCAGGTAGGTGTATGAATCCCACTTTTCGTTATTTGGCCTATCGTCTATATAGCCGGTGCCGGGTATGAGGATGCTACGGGTGGCATAGTCACCTTTTCCTGTCAGCCTGAACCATGTGTGACCATCAATGGTTTCTGTCGTGATGGTGGTGTGGTCGACAAGCAGTTGGAGGTCTTGAGCAGTGGGCACGTACCACCCTGCAGGCCAATTGCGCTGCACGATGTCGTCTTCCGGTTTCAGATCTCTCGTGTCCCGATCGGTGGACGTTGTGTTGTTGTAATTGTATTTTGTGGCTATCGCACTATTTTTGTATTCCGTCGTATTGAAATACGCCCTCTCCTCTATGTCCCCCCATGCGAGGCGCATGCCGGGGCTTACATGGCATTTTTCGATGAAGGCGTTCTCATCAATGGGAGTGCGATTGTATGTTTGCAGGTTCACTTTTGCCTCGGCTCCGTAGTTGAACGGACTCCACAACAGCTTATAGGTGACTCCGCCCATGGTCTTTGTGATGCCGAGATCTACGGCAAGCTCGTTAATCTGCCGCACGATGATGTCTTTCTTGTCGGCATCGGAGTAGGTGTACAGTTCCTTCAGCACAGGCCGGATGTTGTAGCCCACGTACCGGTAGTTGTTAAATCTACGCAATGAAGGGTTGTTGTTCAAGGAAATGCAGTAGGCCGTGCCTGTTCGAGTGGCCGACATGTAGTGGAGGTAAGCAGTGTTTGACACCGTGGCATTGACCGCATAGCCATTGGTGAGCAGCGTGAGCTCCTTGCCGTTGATTTTGCTTCTGAAGGTAATCTTGTTGATATTCTGGCCGAGTTCGTCACTGTACACCGGCTCAGAACGCACCACCTCCATGTTGTCTATAAACTCCTGCAGGTCATCGGCACTCGGCAATGTCCAGTGTCCTCCCCAGTACTGGCAGACAGGGTCATATACCGTCCCTGTCAGATTGGATGGAAGCAATGAAGTGCCACCATTGTAGGGATCGTTGATGTAGGTGTCATAATTATAGGTTGCCTTCTCGAAAAGTTCTCCCCAAGCAAGGCGTTTGCCCAGTACATGACCGATGCCAGCTATGGCAGCCTCGTCCATATACGTGTCGGTCTCTGTGCCGAGGTTGATGGGGCTCCACCTGACACCCGAAGGAAAACCGAGATCCACGGCACACCGTTCGTCCATCCGGTAAGTGTAGACAATGGAGTGGCAGCCGTTTTCGATGGCTATCGGGTTGCAGTGGTAGGAAAACTCCTTCATGCCCGTGAGTTCGTTCCCGATGGTGTATGTGCCGCTGACAGCCAAGGTCTGCGGGCTTTCGGCGTTCAGGATATAGCGGTAGTGTTCCACATTGTTGTGGTCCACGGTCTTCGTGAACTTATATGCAGATGTCCAGTTGTTGCGGTGTCCTTGGGTGAACGAGTTGTATATTTCTATCTTGGCATAGCGGTGTTTGAACGCCAGCGTAGTGACAGCATTGGTCTGCGGTGAGGTGGCCTCCGTGTACATCCAGTCTGTGGCCTCCCGAGTGCTTTGGTCGTCATCGGGAGCGGTCAAGAGGGTGTGTATATCGGCCATGCTTGAACAGGAGCTGAAGGCTTCTGAATAGGGATAATAAGCCACATATCTGTAACCTAATTGATGTACCACCTCCCTGATGTCGGAGTTGAGGTTCCATGCCCTACCGTCAGGCGTGGTCACTTTGATGTTTTTGGCAGTTTTGCCATCAATAAGCGGCACAAACTCGTCGTTGGCATCTATGATGAACAATCCGAAGGAGTCGCCGGTTTTGAAGTCCTTGGTCACATAGTTGTCATAGACGTCGAGCGTTGTTCCCCTGGTCTGCGGCTGGTCGATGACGGTCACCTCAAACCGCATGACATGACCTTCGGCAGGGTCGGACGGCATACACACGTCCTCCCTGCAGGCCGTGAAGGCAAGACATAATAGAATAGCTAACAGTTTCTTCATCGTTGTTCTACATTTATACGGAGGACATTCTGCGTTTCCGTGTTCGTATTCCAGTTTTTGCCGCCATAGACCGGACGGATGAGCATGCCCGTATAGCGGTGCCCGTTCTGGGTCAGTCCCTTCAGCTTTACGGTATTGCCGTTATGGTCCACATACGAGGACTCTTTCACCACAGGTCTCACAGTGGTGATCTTCCCCGTAGAGGAATCCACTGTTTTCACAGTTTCCAATTCCATATAACTCGAACAGTCGTGATAGTCGTGAGAGGCGGAAGAAGCGAAGTAGTACATGCCGCCATAGTCGGAGTTATAGTTGTCGCTTGTCTTGAGCCCATGATAGGAGCGGGAATTGGTTGCCAGCATGTCAATGCTCCAGTCGCTCCAGGTTCCGCCGGGGAAATAGAGCACCTCTCCGTTTATCTTGCTCTTGAATTGGAAGATAGGGACCATATAGCGGTATGGCCTCACAGCGTCCGTGCCGAAGAACTCGGAATTATCGGGATGTAGGTTCGTGTAGTTTCCATTGCCGTCCTTCTCCCCTATCCAGGAGGCATAGCGCACGTTGTCCTCGTAGTAGCAGTCATAGACAGAAATGTCGCAGTTTCTCATCAGCTCGTCTATCTCGTTCTCGTTGGGGATGCGCCATTCGCCTTTCCAGAGCTTGTTTCTCACCACGTCATATTCTGTGCCCGCGATGTTGCCGTCAATGTCCGCATACGTATAGTTGCGGTCCTTGTAGGTTTCGGGGTAATAGCCCTTGTCAGAACCAGACACAAGGGGGGTCACCGCATCCGTGCCGTTATAGGCATCACCCGTGGCGCGTATGCGGCCAATGTTGCCGCCCTCTGTATGGAACAGCACGGCCGGCTTGCCATATTTCGTGTCCAGTTCGCCCCATGAGTAATAGTCGCCACGGTCAAAACAGGCGTGCAGCTCACTGTTCATGAGGTCTGTCTTCTGATTACCGTCGGCATCATACCACACTCCTCCTCGGGCAGCCTGCTCCGCCGCCGTCTCTGTGCCGAGGTTGTGGTTGGCCCAGATGCATCCCGAGGGGAATCCCATGTCAACGCCAGCGGTCTTGTACGACACGGAAGGTTGGGAATAGATGGAAATATAGAGCGAGTGGTTTTCCACCAGGTCGACACGAGTCTGCCAGTAGGAATAGTAGTCCACATCGCTGTCCTCGCCCTCTGCCGTATGTGTGGAGCGGGCCGTTCCATATACCTCCACACCGTTTTGCGGCACAGAGATATAGCTGTAGGTCACTGCCCCTTCGGGCTTAAACATCTTCGAGAGGCTGACCGGATGCTCAACGGTCAGGTCAGAGGACTCGCCGTTGTAGAATATCTTCACCAGGCTCATAGCGTGGGTGAATGTCAGCCGTAGCGTCAGGCCCGTGGGTTGCGGGTGCTTGCAAACCAGCAGGTCGGCCGCATTGTATTTTGCCTGCGTTGACTGGTCGGCGTAAAGGTTGCCGAAGTCCGACTTGTGTTGGGCAATGACAGCCTCCACTGACGGATAGCCATCGTACGCACTATTGTAGGGTGCATAGGCAAAATAGGTGTAGTCCTCGTCAGCATAAATGTCTGAGGCGATGACATTACCCGAGGCGTCCACCCGATACGCATTGCCCGTTTTCTGCACCATGTACCTGTAGTTGTCGGCCACCACCGTGCCGTCTTTATCCACAGCAAACAGCCCAAAGTCATCGCCTACGGCAAACGAGGTGAAGACACCGTTGTTGACGGAAGCCCGGCTGGTAAGGTCGTTGACATCCTGGTTGTAGGAGGCCACATTGACCGTTATCTCGATAGGCACCCTCTTCTCTTCCTGCAAAGCGTCGGATGTGCAGGAAGCCAGGCCCATCAATGTCAGAAGCAATACTGTCTTTTTCATTCCTTAGTTCCTTTCTTTCAACAAAACGGGACGTATGGCATATCCGTTGTATCGCTCACACTCCTTCATGGCAGGATGGGTCATGTGACCGTTGCCTGTTCCGCTCTCGTCAATATAATAGGTGGTTTCAAAAGCCCACGACTTCTCTCTTGCCCCCGCGCTATCGCCGCATGGCGTTGACGACCAGAAGTAGCACTTCGCCTTGTTGACCCTCGAATAATTGCCACTATCGTCAAGACCGGAGTAACCGGTGACAGGGAAGTAGATGATACCGATCAGCTTGCCCTCGGCATCTTTTTTGGTCACCTCCCACACAGAGGCGTCGAAGTCGAGGTTCTCCTCTGACGCAGTCCCCTCGCTGACTTTCTTCACCGGTTTCCATGTCCAGATGCAGTGGTCGATGAGGTCCTGCCACATCTCCTTGGTCGGCATGCTCCACAGCCAGTAGCCTTCGCCGAGATACGACCTTACGACATCGTGCGCCGTACCACTGATGTCGGTAGCGGCAGTGCCCGTATATCCTTCGGGTGAGTACTGCGAGGCGTCTTTTCGCCTCACTTCGCCCCAAGCATAGAGATAACCTGTCTCCACGGGCTCCATAGCTCCGAGATTGCATGTCGCCCAAAGCACGTCATAGTTCTTGTCGCCGATAGTGGTGGTCATTCCCAGACTCACGAAGACCATTTGTGCCGAGTAGTTGTCTGACTGGTTCCATTCCACATCGGGCGAGAGGATGATGTTGAGCGACTCTGTGTTGTCCATGTTGTAGGTGGTGCAGCGTGAGATGTCTATCGTGTTCAGGTGTATTTCCTTTTCCTCCAGCGAGAAGTTGAAGGTGTAGATTTTTCCTGCCTCAAACTTGTGGTTCGTCAGCACGTCCGAGTCGAGGCGCAGCTGATAGGTCAGGTAGTTGGTGTCGACGGTGAACTTCAGCGGCACGTGGTTGAAGTCGCCGTCTAAGGGGAAGCACAGCTGATAGAAGATGCCTGTCTGCGTGCGAGGTATCGTCACCGAGGCGATGTCGGTGGTGAGCCGGCTGTAATAGGATGACTTGTCTGCCTGTTCCGCCATGCGGCCGTCAGCAAATCGGAGGACATTGGGGAAGATCCGCGAACCGTCGTCGGCTTCCATCTTGATGCCAGTGATGAGGAGGTCTGATGTGATATTGTTGGTCACGTTGAAGCGGATGATGGCACAGGCGGAGTTGAAATGCGACGCGCCGGCAATGACTTCATTGTCATCCACCGACTGCAAGGTGGTGGAGGTATAAACGTATGAATAATCCGCAAGCGGCTGCAGGTCGTTGGCAAGTTGGCCATTGGTGAAGGTGGACGGAAGCCGCATATCGACAAAAACCGCATCCGCCTGGCTGGTCACGTCCGTGTTTCCGTTCACGGGATGACAGCAGTACATCTCGTCACCTGCCGTCACAGGATAGACGTAGGCCCCGTCGGCAACGTCATATTTCACTCCCTGTAGGGTATGGAGTCTGATTTTCGACTTCTCCGTATCCACCGTTTCAAACTGCGTCAGAGAGTGGTATTGGGCAGCCGAAGACACCAACTCGTAAAACGGCACATACCGACTGTCGTGCTTGATGATTGTCAGCATGTTGGTATTGTTCTCCCAAACATAGTTTACCTTGTTCTCGGTGGCCGACTGGTCATTCCAGGTGCTCCTTGTCTGAGCGTCGGCAAAGGAGATGTCTAACCGATGCACGGTGTTGTAGGGCGTTGTCTGTTCATCAGCGCATGAAGAGAGCAGCAGTAGCGTCAGCAGAATTGGACAAAGGGATTTCATACACTTTTGCTGTTTTCGGGGTTATTCAATCATATCGGTATTGGAGAACTCGCCGCCTGGAACGATGTCGTTGCAGTCGAAGAAGGTGTCTTGCGAGAGTACCTTGACGAGTTTCACACTTTTCTCTGTCAGGTCGAACACATAGATGTAGTTCTTGCCGCCCTGCCATGTCTCGCTGTTCGCAAACGATGCCGACTTCCGTTCACCGTCGCAGGTGAGCGAGACGGTCCAGCTGTCGGGGTTGGCGACATCGGGCACACAGTAGTGTTTGGTGTCAGACAGTACGGCATCTTCCGTGTGGGCAGGAACGGTGACTGGGGCAAAGCTGAGCGGTGTGACACTCTTTGCGGTGGTTGTCAGCCGTGTTGTTACCGTTGCCGGAGTAGTGCTCCAGTCGTAGTCATAGGCCAAATCTGCCTGCCCTGCAATGGAGTCATGGGGAGTCAGTTGGACATCGGTTACCGTTACCGCTGCGACGGCGTTCTGGACGAAAGCCACACAAACCCGGCAGTGAGCATAACCGAAACGCAGGTGTACCGTCTTGCCGAAATCGGTGGAGCCGTGCTCTATCGCCTGCGGTTCACTGGCCATCACACTGCCCTCCGTGTTGTTTTCGAGATGGAGCGTCATCGACGTTGCGCTCATCGACGTAACGGCATCAACGGGTGCTCCGGCGGCGAACAGGTAGCGGTCGGCATGGCTGTCCCAATACATCAGCCGTTGGGTCTCGGTGACGTACGACCAATCGTTGTTCACGAACTTCACATCGTAACCGTTCATGACGATGGTCTGCGTGCCGTCTGTTTCGGCGGCTGCATACACCTTGAAGTTGTCGTACATGCCTGTGGGGACATACGACCTGGTGAATGAAGACACGGGTTCGGCAGACACCCAAATGGGTGAATTTCCGGAAACATCATCTCCGGAAATATCATCCACCTGATGGCAACCGGGCAGCAGCACAATGCCGGACAGCAGTATGATCGTTGGGTGCAACTTCATGGCCTGTGCACACTTGGCTTTAGAGGTTAATGGTGACGGTTACATCATTCCACTCGGGTACCTCGTTCACACTGAAGCGGATGGGAGCAAGCTTAATCGGTTCGCCATTATCTTTATAACCGACGTTGCTCTCCATCACAATCTTGTAGGTGTAACGTCTACCGGCCAGAAATTCAGAAATGGTGGCCCCATTTGAGCTGGTTCCATATATAGGAATATACATCTCGCCATCTGCACTTTCACTACCTACCAGATAGTGGTCAGCAGCCTCTACCTTGCAAGTCAACTTGAGGCAGATGAGGTCTGATTCTGAAAGCTTTCCATTTGTACCGGTAATAGATGCTTTGTTGCCATCCCACATAGACTTTCCTGTACCAGTCACATAATGTTGGATCGCGCCGTTTGTGGCAAAAACATAGCCATTGTCTTCATTATTAAAAAGTTCCACACCCTCTGTATCCTCATGAGTTATTGTCACTGACGACAAATCAAAAACACGAGTCACATTCGGGCTGGAAGCCGCATAAGAAGCGTTTCCGGTATTATCAACTTTGATTTTTCCCTTTGTGGATGTGTTCAGAAATTCCACTTTGGACACTGTCACAGCGACATCGGTAGCTTTGACCTGAATGCTGAGTAATTTTATCTTGGCAAATGCGTGACGGAAGTGTAAAGGAACGTAGGCCGTTCGTGACACATTCGCTTCACGGGCGAAGAGAACATCCTGATTGCCTGTTGTATTTGTGATGGTCATGACATCTCCAGAAGCATCGGATGCCGCAAATACATCTCCAGACGCTGAATAGGGGAAATAAGCATAGAAGTCCATATTGCCACCATTAGGCCAGTACTTCAAATCTGATGCGTTGCGATAGTCCCATCTTTCATTCGTCGCGTCCCACACCTGCTCACAGGCCTTACCGGCCTCACCGAGATAGAGGCTGTTATCCGATGTATAACCCACCACTCCAAAACTGCCAGTTTTCATGGTTGCGATATCGACATCCCCCCTTGAATAAGAGCTTTCTGCACGTGTCTTTGAAGCATACGCACTGAACGAAATCGTGTTTGCCTTATCGACGAACCCTTCTTCGCTGATCTCATTTGTACAGCTGCCCAGCACGAGCAGCGCCGCACATGTAAAACATCCAATCTTTATCATTTTGCAAGCTTTTATGTTGTTAATTTATTATAATTCGATGATTTGCGTGATATCGTTCCAAGGAACCGTTTCGGGAGCCATGCCCTCAACGTCGTCCGGGGCTTCTACGGCCGGGGGCAGCTTCACCTCCAATGCGATGTCAATGTCCAAGTCAAGGTCAAAATCAAGGCCGAGATCCAAGTCAATTGAGCGTGCCTTCAGCCATTCCTCAAACTGATGGGTGACATCGGTTGTCACGGTGTGGATGCTGTTGTCCACAAGCACGAAGTTGAGTGTCAGCTCAAATTTCGTTCCCTCCTTCAGGCGCTCCTCGTTGAAGCCGAAGGTGTTGAACGCCTGCGTGAGCAAGGCCTCGGTATGGTCGCTGCTCCTGAACTCGCGGTTGACCAGATTAAACGCATAGACCGTTTCTTCTGTACCTGGTTTTCTTGTCGACAGATTGACCGACTTGACAAGCCCTGTCATAAACGAGGCTTGCATCCCCTTACAGTAATTCATGCCTTTGACGTAAACCCTGACGTTTACTTTCTTAGTCACGACCCGCTGCACGGTGTTTATCTCCTGCTTCACAGCGTCCAGATAGTAACTGTCGGGCATATCGTAATAATAATCTTTCTGTTCCGACAGGAAACGGACGTTCCGCACGGTCGAGACGGCGAGATAGTCGGGATAATCTGTATAGACTGTGTCAGCATCCAGGTAGGCACAGAAATCAGCGAATGGCGCCTCTGTGTCAAATTGGATGGACGGCAATTCCGCACGGCTGTCGTTGATCAGAATCATGTCGTATGTCCCCGCATCCAGTCTTACCACCGGTGAGTGCCAGTCGGGGTCTGGGGGAAGTTCCGTCACAAGGCGGTGGGTGGCCGAATCGAAGGCGAATATCGTCACCCCGTTCAGCTTGTTGTCATCATCATAATCCCTGCTGTCTGGCGAGAAGGCGGTCTTGCTCCAGTCTATGTTGAACCGCACCTGGTCTCTCCCTCTCGTTTCATAGTAGAGATGGTCGCGGGCGCATGACACAAGTGCCATCATGACCAGCACCATAATAATATGTAGGTTATTCCTGACGTTCATGGCCCCTTTCCTTTTTTGTCTTTGTGAATGTATATACCAGTGACACATTGAGCGAGGTAGGAAGTACTGTGTTGAGCACTTTCGACACCCAAGGATAATCCTTCACCTTTATATCTCCATAGGGCGTGTCGGCGGTCTGCGTGTACTTGGTGTATTTCGTCTGGATGAAGCCTGCCGATACGGCATATTCCATTTTCCAGTTCTTGGCGATGTGGTGCGAATAGCCGAAGACCGGCGACACGTGCCACAGGGTGCCTTGCACGCCGCGGCGCGTCCACTGCAGGTCATACTTGCCTGCGCCTACGGTCAGCCCTGTGAAGAAGGACGTGTAGGGTTGGTCAGACTTTCCGAAATAGTATCTCGGTGTCACCGCCCCATAGCACACCTGTAGGGTCTTGTGCTTGGCAGTGTTTCTCCACCACGGGTAAACGAGGGTGGCTTCTACCGTCAGCTTCTTCGCCAAAGGAACCTCGACAGACAGGTTGACACCTGTCAGCAGGTCGTAGAGCAGGTTGGTCTTTACGAACAAGACAGGCTTCACGTGGCCGACTGCCGGTGGCAGTAACGCTATCGTATCTATTTTCACGGGGCTGACGCTCCTGGCGTAATCCGCCTCGATGTTGGGCAACACCACTGTGGCCAATGGCCGCTCCAGCGGTTGCGCTTCGCTTCTGAGCAGCAGGGTGACCTGGGCATACCGCATCGAAGGATAGTTGGACAGGGGTGTATGCTGCCGCTGGTGGTTGGTGATTCGCTCGTCTATCCGGCATTCGGTGAACGCCATGATGGCTCGGAACACCTCCGAATGGAGGTGGAGGAAGTCAAGCACAGCCCGGTTTCTTTTGTGCGACAGCTTTTGATTGAGCCACACGCCTCCTTCGGGTGAGGTGGACGAAACCACCGAAAGGCCGAAAGGGCGGACAAAGCCACACTGCCCCACGGAATCCAACTGTTGCATGAAATCGTGGAGGGAGGGCAAGTTAGACGCATCTGCTGAAATCTTACTGCTACCACATGGATAGTACACGGTGACACTAAGCGAGTCAGAAACCGTTTGTGCCAGAGTCTCACTACCAGACAATATGTAAAGAACCGCTATGAAAACTATTAACCGACAAAACATAATCCAATGGTAAGTCATGCAATAATTGTGTCCGCAAAATTACGGTAAATATTTCAATTACAAAATTGTTTCAATAAAAAACATCTGTTATTAACACTGATTATCCGTACGGGGGGGGGTAATTTAGCCTATCGAAACAGAAAAAAAGAGGTTCAAACGATGGGAGATGGAAATCTGTCATCATGAGTGCAAAGGTACGACAAAATCAACAGATAACCGCATGTCCCCACAAAGAAACCGAAGCCACCGGTAGCCCCCACGGTGCCTTCGGCATCCCCGGCCAGGAACAGACTCCCGGCCCTCGCAATCTTTAGCGGTCTATGTCCACCAAGCGGAAATCCAGGTCGAAGGTCAGCTCGATACGGTTCGACAGGTCCACTTCATATTCCCTGCGGTCTTTTTTGAGCTTCACAACCGTAGCGTCCGGATAGTTGTCACGGACATATTCCAGGATAGGGTCCGGAATGACCGCTTCGGGCACCTCCGATGTCTTGCAATCGATTTCCTCCCAATTGCCTTTGCTGTCAAATTCCACATGATTGCCGTCGGCAAACAGCACCTCATAGCTTTTCGACAAAAAATCGTTCTCCACTTTGGCCAGCGTCACCTTACTCTCGGCAAAATGCAGCCGGAGCCACTGCTGTGCCGCCACCGGCAGTTGGGTCACCGGGATGAGCTTCCCCTCATCGGCACGTGCCGTCTGGGTGAACAGCGCCACCAGACACATCATTACAATCGTCCACTTTTTCATACTTCCAATATTTTATGGGTTCTACAATGCTTGCGGCGGGGAATTTCTCCCTGCCTATAGGAGAAACACCCGTCGGGCGGTTTTTGTTTGAACGGCAGGGCTGAAATTTCAAGAAAGCACCCCACCACCCACTCCTACCTTAATATATAGGCAGCTCGGGAGCCCTCGAAAAAAGCCACTAAAATCTGCCAACTCCAGTTTGCAATATTGGGAACTATTCGTATCTTTGCAACGAAGTAAAAGAAAGGGATGGAAGCATTTTACAGAACACACAGCTATTTGGTGGAACATACAAACGCACCTGTGCGCCGGGACTTGATGGACGAAATCGACTGGAACGAACGTCTGATCGGTATCAAAGGCACACGCGGTGTCGGCAAAACGACTTTCCTGCTGCAATATGCCAAAGAAAAATTCGGTTTTGACCGCTCGTGCCTGTTCGTCAACATGAACAACTTCTATTTCTCACAGAACAGCCTGGTGGAATTTGCAGGTGACTTCGTGCGGCGTGGCGGCAAGGTGCTGCTGATTGACCAAGTGTTCAAGCTCCCCCACTGGAGCCACGACCTGCGTACCTGCTACGAACGCTATCCGCATCTGAAGATTGTCTTCACCGGTTCGTCGGTGATGCGCCTCAAAGATGAGAATCCCGAGCTGAACGGCATCGTGAAGTCCTATAACCTGCGCGGATTCTCCTTCCGGGAATTCCTGAACCTGCAGACCGGCAACCATTTCTCCCCTTTCACCCTGGAGGAAATCCTGAGCAACCATGAGCACCTGGCCAAAAGCATCCTTCCATACACCAACCCCCTGAACTTCTTCCAGGACTACCTCCACCACGGTTTCTATCCCTTTTTTCTGGAAAAAAGGAACTTTTCAGAAAACCTCCTCAAGACCATGAACATGATGATTGAGGTGGATATCCTATTGATTAAACAAATTGAGCTGAAATATCTTTCAAAGATAAAAAAATTACTATATTTGCTTGCGGTAGACGGCCCGGTGGCTCCCAACGTGAGCCAGCTTGCCACCGACATCCAGACATCGCGCGCCACCGTGATGAACTACATCAAATACCTGGCCGACGCGCGGCTTATCAACATGGTGTATCCGAAAGGAGAAGTCTTCCCCAAGAAACCCACCAAAATCATGCTGCACAACACCAACCTGATGTACAGCATCTACCCGGTGAAAGTGGAGGACCAGGACGTTTGGGAGACATTTTTCGTCAACTCGCTGTGGAAAGACCACAAAGTGAACAAAGGGGACAAGGGGACGTCCTTCTTGGTGGACAATGAAATCCATTTCCGCATCTGTGGCGAAAGCAGCAAATTCAAGCCCAACGCCAACACCTATTACGCCATGCACAAACTGGAGATGGGACACGGCAACCAGATTCCCCTCTGGCTTTTCGGGTTCCTTTATTAAGGATGACGACAAACAGGCAACAAAAGGTAGGAGAAAGAAGGGCCTTCCCTTCCGGATCCTTAAAAACATAATTATCAACTAATTTTAGTAATTGTATGACTAAACAAAAAAAATTCATCACTTGTGATGGTAACGAAGCAGCTGCCCACATTTCGTATATGTTTACGGAAGTAGCCGCTATCTATCCTATCACCCCGTCATCTACCATGGCTGAACATGTAGACGAATGGGCTGCCGCAGGTCGCAAGAACATTTTCGGCGAAACAGTTCTGGTACAAGAAATGCAGTCAGAAGGCGGTGCGGCAGGTGCTGTTCACGGCTCGCTCCAGGCAGGTGCCTTGACCACTACCTATACTGCCTCACAGGGTCTGTTGCTGATGATTCCCAACATGTACAAGATCGCCGGCGAATTGCTGCCTTGCGTCTTCCACGTATCGGCACGTACACTGGCCTCTCATGCCTTGTGTATCTTCGGTGACCATCAGGACGTCATGTCTACCCGTCAGACCGGTTTCGCCATGCTGTGCGAAGGATCTGTACAGGAAGTCATGGATTTGGCAGGCGTTGCCCACCTGGCAACGTTGAAGAGCCGCGTTCCGTTCGTGAACTTCTTCGACGGCTTCCGCACCTCTCACGAAATCCAGAAGATTGAGAAGATTGAGAACGAAGACCTCGCTCCGCTGATTGACCAGGAAGCGCTGAAGGAATTCCGCGAACGCGCATTGAGCCCCAACCATCCGGTAATGCGCGGTATGGCCGAAAACCCCGACCACTTCTTCCAGCACCGTGAGTCTTGCAACAAGTTCTACGAAGCCGTTCCGCAGATTGTAGAAGACTACATGAAGGAAATCAACAAGATCACCGGCCGCAATTATGGCCTGTTCGACTACTATGGTGCAGAAGACGCCGAACACGTCATCATCGCCATGGGTTCTGTAACAGAAGCCATCCGCGAAACCATCGACTATCTGACCGCCCAGGGCAAGAAGGTAGGTATGGTGGCTGTCCACCTGTATCGTCCGTTCTCGGCCAAGCACTTCCTGGCAGCCGTGCCCAAGACCGCCAAGATCATCACCGTACTCGACCGTACGAAGGAACCGGGCGCCAACGGCGAACCGCTGTACCTTGACGTGAAAGACTGCTTCTATGGCGCAGAAAACGCTCCGGTCATCATCGGCGGACGTTATGGTCTGGGTTCAAAAGACACCACTCCGGCACAGATTATCGCCGTTTACAAGAACATGGAGCTCCCCATGCCGAAGAACCTCTTCACAGTGGGCATCGTAGACGACGTGACCTTCACTTCTCTGCCGCAGGAACCCGAAATCGCAGTAGGCGGCGAAGGCATGTTCGAAGCCAAGTTCTACGGTCTGGGTGCCGACGGTACGGTAGGTGCCAACAAGAACTCTGTGAAAATCATCGGCGACAACACCAACAAGCACTGCCAGGCTTACTTCTCTTACGACTCCAAGAAGTCGGGCGGTTTCACTTGCTCTCACCTGCGTTTCGGCGACACGCCTATCCGCTCCACTTACTTAGTGAACACTCCGAACTTCGTAGCTTGCCACGTACAGGCTTACCTGCACATGTACGATGTGACCCGCGGTCTGCGTGACAACGGCTCGTTCCTGCTGAACACTATCTGGGAAGGCGAAGAACTGGCCAAGAACCTGCCGAACAAGGTGAAGAAATACTTCGCCCAGCACAACATCACCGTTTACTATATCAACGCCACTCAGATTGCACAGGAAATCGGTCTGGGCAACCGCACCAACACCATCCTGCAGAGCGCGTTCTTCCGCATCACTGGTGTCATCCCCGTTGATCTGGCGGTAGAACAGATGAAGAAGTTCATCGTGAAGTCTTACGGCAAGAAGGGAGAAGACGTGGTGAACAAGAACTATGCAGCCGTAGACCGTGGCGGCGAATACAAGCAGCTGGCCATCGACCCCGAATGGGTGAACCTGCCGGATGACCCGAAGGCCGAAAACAACGACCCGGCCTTCATCAACGAAGTGGTTCGTCCGATCAACGGACAGGACGGCGACTTGCTGCCGGTATCCGCTTTCAAGGGTATCGAAGACGGAACTTGGTACGCCGGAACCGCCAAATACGAAAAACGCGGTGTGGCAGCTTTCGTTCCCGAATGGAACGCCGAAAACTGTATCCAGTGTAACAAGTGTGCTTACGTTTGTCCTCACGCCGCCATCCGTCCGTTCGTGCTCGATGCAGAAGAACAGAAGGGTGCCAACTTCACGATGCTCAAGGCTGTGGGCAAGGTATTCGACGGCATGACCTTCCGTATGCAGGTAGACGTCATGGACTGCTTGGGCTGCGGCAACTGTGCCGATGTATGTCCGGGCAACCCGAAGAAGGGTGGCAAGGCACTGGTGATGAAGCACCTCGAAAGCCAGCTGCCCGAAGCCGCCAACTGGGACTACTGCGTTGCCAACGTATCGAGCAAGCAGCACCTGGTTGACACGAAGGCCAACGTGAAGAACTCTCAGTTCGCCACTCCGCTGTTCGAGTTCTCTGGCGCTTGCTCCGGCTGTGGTGAGACTCCGTATGTGAAACTGATTTCACAGCTCTACGGCGACCGCGAAATGGTGGCCAACGCTACCGGATGTTCTTCCATCTACTCTGGTTCTGTGCCTTCCACTCCGTACACCACCAACGAAAAGGGCCAGGGTCCGGCTTGGGCCAACTCCCTGTTCGAAGACTTCTGCGAATTTGGTCTGGGTATGGAAATCGCCAACAAGAAGCTGCGCAACCGTCTGGAAGAGGCCATGACGACTGCCATCGCCGCCGAAGGCACTCCGGCCGAATACAAGGAAGCCTTCCAGGAATGGATTGACGGACGCAACGATGCAGAAAAGAGCAAGGCTGCTGCCGAAAAGATTGTTCCGCTGGTAGAAGCCGCCAAGGACAAGTGCGCCTCTTGCGCTACCATCGCCGAATTCAAGGACTATCTGGTAAAACGCAGCCAGTGGATCATCGGTGGTGACGGTGCTTCTTATGATATCGGTTACGGCGGTCTCGACCACGTGATTGCTTCTGGCGAAGACGTGAACATCCTCGTGCTGGATACCGAAGTTTATTCGAACACCGGTGGCCAGGCTTCAAAAGCCACTCCGCTCGGTGCCATCGCCAAGTTCGCCGCTTCCGGCAAGCGTGTACGCAAGAAAGACATGGGTATGATTGCCACCACTTACGGCTATGTATATGTAGCCCAGATTGCGATGGGTGCCGACCAGGCCCAGACCCTGAAGGCTATCCGCGAAGCCGAAGCATATCCTGGTCCGTCACTAGTCATCGCTTACGCTCCGTGTATCAACCACGGTCTGAAAGCCGGTATGGGCAAGAGCCAGGCAGAAGAGGCCAAGGCCGTAGAATGCGGTTACTGGCACCTGTGGCGCTACAACCCGGCTTTGGAAGCTGAAGGCAAGAATCCGTTCTCACTCGACTCTAAGGCTCCTAACTGGGCCAACTTCCAGGACTACCTGAAGGGCGAGGTTCGTTTCGCATCCGTTGCCAAGCAGTATCCTGCCGAAGCAGCCGAACTGTTCGGCGCTTGCGAAGAAATGGCCAAGAAACGCTACGAATCCTACCTGCGCATGGCAGCTATGGACTGGAGCAACAAGGCTGAAGAATAATGACCCGAACCGCCGTTGACTGACACAACGGCCGACTATATGTAGCGAAGGGGATGTTTTCCGGAAAACATCCCCTTCGCTTTTTCTGTGCCCTTCCCCCTCCTGGTAAGGCCTCGGCTGGACGTCCGTTCAGTCGTCCACCGCCTTCACATAACTGGTCGTACGGTTGCTCCCTGTCTTCCGATTATCCCCGCTCGGCCATCTCTCTCAGCATAATCGTCAACACCGCTCCCCAGTGGGCCAGGGCACCCAACAGGACAAAGATGTGCCAAATGGTATGGTAGTGGCGGCGCACATCGCGTGCATAGAAATAGGTCCCCGCAGTATAGAATACGCCCTCGGCCAAAAGCAGCAGCAAAGAGAAGGACGACAGATGCTCATAGACGGGCTTGGCGATAAACACCACACTCCACCCCATCAGGAGGTAAAGGGCGAGAGACAGGCGGGAATGACGACCGATGGCAACCATTTTATGGACAGAACCGCCCAGAGCGACCGCCCATAAGAGGGCGAAGACGGTCCAACCGACTGCACCGCCTACCACAGACACACAGATAGGAGTGTAGGAACAGGCTATCATGACATAGATGCTGATGTGGTCGCACCTACGCATGATTTCACGGGCACGCCCAGGGGGAAGACAATGGAAGATGGTGCTGCTGAGAAACATCAGAAACATGCCGACAATGAAAAACAGGACACCCATTGACCAACGCCAGCCTAACGAGGCGGCGGGTCCTACCATCCAGACGGACGAAAGGGCAAAAAGGACTCCTATGAGATGGGTGACACTATTGCCACGTTCTTCTTGAAAATGCTTTTCCATAGCGTGTAAAAGTAATGAAAACTTTCAAACTGCCCCCACAGGACCTTCAGTCTATCGTCACGGTTTCTTTCGACCACTCCTCGAACGTCAGTTCCGGAGCAGCATCACCTGTGAAGAGGTGCGTGTAAATATTTGTCTCAACGCTCTGCTTCAGCTCTATATTGCTAAAGGTACGGGTAAACAGCTCCTCATCATCGGCTCTCAAGGCCGAAATGGAGACAGTGACCGTCTTGGGATAGGCATTGAGGTGGGCATAGGCAATAAAATTGGCATTTGACGTCCCTATGTGCTGGGATACATCCCATGTCCGGGTAAAAGAAACATTGTCCGTACAAAGAGCGGTAGCAGGATTAAACGTGAGTGACGTAAAACCGGGTTGTCCGGTATTGACCGTCATCGTTATTTTTTGAACTCCGACAGGCAGGGCATCTTTCAGATGGATTTTCACCGCAGCTATGCAAAGCTGGAGCATCATGTCGACAGACTGGGTATCAAAATTACTGGCAGTAATGGTCACCTGTTGCGTACACGCATACACCGCCCCGAGCAACTCACTTCCTTGAAGGATGGCGACTGTAGGCGAGGTGATGTTGGCTGCTGCTGATTCAATGGTAGGTGTCCGATGGGCCACCGCCACAAAAGTATAAGTGCCCGGGGCCAGCCGGATATGGCTGAAGGTGCCGGAACCTTCATCTGCTGCCCGTTGGGTAGCCGTGTAGACAGACTCATTGGAAGCATCGAACACAGACAACGCAATGCGGGTGGCATCGGTCTTAGACACCCCGACAGCGCGGGCAGATGACCACTCGTGCTCATCCACCGAGTAGGTAGTGCGTACCTCTACCGGTACCAGCTGAAGCTGCTCTTCCGCTTCAGCTGGTGCTTCATCAGCACCGGGTGTCCACTTACTGCAAGAAACAGTCAGGAAAACCGTCAGCATCACATAGCAAAAAAATACAATTGATTTCATAAAGTTTCAAGATTTAAGATGATTATTCTTCTTGCAGCTCAGGGTCTACCCTGACCTGTACCGTAGTGACCAACCGCAGACGATAATTCTTGACGGTGGCTCCTGCTTCCTTAATGGAATTATAGCTCGACCCGGACTTGAAACTGAAGGTCTTTGAGGCATCGGCGCACAGGTAACGAAGGTTGTTGCCTTTCTCGTCGGTGAGGACCACCGCATCTGCCTGGAGGCCGTCGATAAGGGTTTCCAGACGATCGGGCTGATCAATATAGGCCTTCCGCAACAGCAAGGCCTCATCGGCCGAGGGAATGCGCCAAGCCGCCAAGTCCGCCTCACTGTAATGCGCCGCCAGACTGAAAGCGGTAGTGGGCGTCTCGGTATTGGCAGCAGAGGTCAGACCGGCATAGTCTGTGAGCGACATCAGCAACAATGTGGCGGAAGCATTGTCTTCACGCTTGTCCAGGACCGCCGCCACCAAGTGTCCGTTCCATTCCGTCAGCGGTTCGGGTAAGGCGGTAACGGTATAGGCACCGCTCCCACCGGAAGTGCCTGGCTGAAGCGTCGTCGTTTCTCCGGCAGTGAACCCGAAATCAAGCCGGACCGAATCGCTCCACACCGGAGGAGTAACGCTCCCGGTAAGCTGCCAGGCACCGTCGGTACACGTACCGTTCAGCTGATACGGGGTACCGGCCGCCAACGGAGACAAATAGTGGACCGACGCATATTGCTCCCCGTCAGCATCATTATAGGCAATGGTGAAAGTGGTCTGCGTGACCGCAGCCGGAAAAAGATACACCTCACCGGTAGACCAGGTCTGGGGATCGAACGGAATACGGGCCGTTACACTCTCGCCGGGAGTACCGTCGAAAGTGACTCCCTGAGCCACTCCGGCCACCGACACATAAGCGGCTGTACAGACAGCAGGCAGTCCGGCCAATGTCACCGAGAAAGCCGCCATCCGGTAATTCATCTGGATGGTGAGAGTGGCCTTGTCACCCGTGGGCACAATGTCAGCACTCCCCATCTGGACCGGCGAGGACAAGGAAAACCCTTGCGCAATGGATTTGGCAAAATCGGACGCTCCGGCCGGGAGGTCGGGAGACTTCAACCGGATAACCGATGAGGCCACCGGGTCTGCCGGCACTTCATACCGCTCTGCGTCAGCCGAGACAGCGACCACACGACAACTGACGGAGCGAGGGAGCGAAAGGCGCAGCTCCTCATCGGCGGCAGACAATTGCTGGCGGGCCAGCAACTTACCATCATCGGCACCAAAAGCGTAAATATACAAAGGATAAGACAGGGCCTCACTATCGGCCGCACGGGGCTGGATGCGTACCGATGATACGGCCTCCGATGAATCCGCCTCCTCGTCCAGCACCTTGTATTCGCCACAAGCGAACAGACACAACGCTACTACCCAGCAGCAGAGCCTTCTCACTATCAGCGTTTTACCTCCTCCCACATGTTGTGTCAACTTAACGAACCGGTTTGTCATATCTTTCGAATTCAGAATTCTTGGACACAAACTCCGGAACCGTTTCCTTCATCAGGCAAATCATCTCAGGGATACGGATCTCTTTAGAGAGCTCCTCCAGCCGGTCGGCCACCGCTACGGCCTCCTGATAATCGTATTGCCGTACTTTGGCGATGCGGATACGGTCATGACGGGTGGGCAAAGTGTTTTCTTCGGTAGAAAGCACTTCCTCATACAGTTTCTCGCCGGGACGCAGTCCGGTATAGGCAATCTTAATATCCTTGTCGGGCTCGAACCCCGCCAACTCTATCATTCGCCAGGCCAGGTGGGATATCTTCACGCTCTCGCCCATATCGAAGACAAAAATCTGGTTACCGATAGACATGGTGGCCGCTTCCATCACCAACCGGCACGCCTCGGGAATCGTCATGAAGAAACGGGTGATTTCGGGATGTGTCACCGTCACCGGTCCTCCCTTGGCAATCTGATCACGGAACCGGGGGATGACCGAGCCATTGGAACCGAGCACATTGCCGAACCGGGTCGTCACAAACCGGGTCTTCCCCTGCATCTTCCCTTGCTCGATGGCCAGACCGAGAGACTGCACGTAGATTTCTGCCAAGCGTTTGGTGCAGCCCATCACATTGGTAGGATTGACCGCCTTGTCCGTCGAGATCATCACCATCTTCTCCACCCCATACCTGATGCAACGGTCGGCCACATTGCGGCTGCCGGCCACATTGACAAATACGGCCTCACACGGATTCTCCTCCATCAGCGGCACGTGCTTGTAGGCGGCCGCGTGAAACACCACCTGCGGATGGAACTTGCTGAAGACATAGTCCAAGCGGGCCGGAATACGGACATCGCCCACCACGGGCACGAAGTCCAGATCCGGGAAACGCTCCTCCAATTCCAACCGACAGTTGTGCATCGGTGTCTCGGCATTGTCGAACAACACCAACCGCTTGATGCCGAACTGGGCCAACTGGCGGCATAATTCCGAACCTATGGAACCTGCCGCACCGGTCACCAGCACGACCTTGTCACGGAAATTCTCCCTGATTTCCTTCAGAGAAATGTTGATTTCCGGACGCCCCAACAAGTCCTCTATCTTAATTTCGCGCACCGTGCCGGCCTGTACCTTCCCGTCCACCACTTCTTCAACAGACGGCGAATAAAGCACCTTCACCCGCTTGCTGTTACAATAGCGAATCAGCCGGTTCTCCTCATTGCGCGCATCCTGCCGGTGGGCAAAGATAATCGAATCGATGCTACGGGCATGGACCACCGCCCCAAAATCCCGTTCGTTACTCACATGAAACACATGCTTGCCATGAATGACATGATTCCTGTCTGCATCTCCAAAGACGATAAAGCCCGCCACATTATATTTGTTGCTCAGCTGCATGGTACGTACAAAAGAAATCGCCTTATTATCAGTGCCATAAATCAAGACAGTCTCCCGTTTACGGCGGTTCTGCATCTGCATACGGAGAATGTCATAAGCCAGCACCATACAGACCCGCATCAACACCAGCGCAAAACTGGTCAGCAACCCATCGAGCACCAGCAATGCCCAGATATGCTGGAGAGAAAAGGCCACCATAGGAAAAGCCAGCACGACAAGTGCCGTGAGCATCTCCTTCCCCACCACCGAGACAATCAACGTCCCAACTTCCCGGAGATTGGAGTGACGGATGACAGAATAATAGGTTTTCAAACCATAAAAGAACAGCCCGATACCAATGATTCCCGACAGGAACCATTCTGCCAAAAACTCAATAGGATATTGCCCACCTTCAGGGAACACTAACCACATCCCCAACAGTCCCAACATGGAAGCGATGAAGGATGTCAGCATATCCAACGCAAATATGACATACACGTTCACATACTTGTCGATGTGTAGTCTTTCCAAAAGCATCATCATAGTTCTAATTCACTTGTTTATCATAACTCAAGCCAATTCTTGCCGTACAGAGTCCCGTCTAGACAAGAAAAACTGCGACAAAGATAAAAACAATTTATGAATAAAAAAAATCATATTCTCGATTTACCCCCCCCGGTAAGAAAATACCACAGGTTCTTTGTTAAAAGATAAAAAAAAACCTACCGCACCACACATTTACTTGGAACCGCCGTTACGGCTACCCAAGAAATGTGCCGCACGATAGGGGTATCCATATCTTCAAGACTATCAAATGAAATCAAACGCCGAGGCATCATCCGCCAGCTGTCCGTCCAGTTCAATACGCACATAGCTTGCCCGTACCGGTGTATCGAAATGCTGGATACGCCGAGTGGGGTCATTCCGCAAGTTACCGAACTCGAACCGTTCGGAAGTCTTCCACGTCGTACCATCGTCGCTGAACCAGACTGTGCCCTTGGCAATCATCAAGTCGGCATCCGGCTGTGGTGTGTACATCAGGCCCGATACGGTCAGCGGTCGGTCCAGCCGGACAGTCACCTTCCCCGCCGCTACACGCTCGAACTGCCACTGCCGTTTGAGGAAGCCCAATTGTTCATGGCACACCTCGCCCAGCTCATGGTTCAAGACCGCCACAGCCTTCACCTCACCGTGATCCATCGCAAACGGAGCAGTGTATTCCGGTGAATGCTCATCGGGCTCGCTGCCGTCTGTCGTATAATGTATGGTGAAGCCGGCATTCAAGTCCCGGCCGATGTCCTGCTGGTAGGTATTCCAGCCGAACTCCTGCCGCAAGGTACCAATCACCACCTTACCATCGTCATTACGGCCAACCTGCAGACGGGGCGGACGGGATGCATAGTGATAGGCGGCCACCTCACACAAGGCAGGTGTCAGACGTGCACCGGTCACCCGGAGTCTGAAACGGTCGCTGGTCACATCCGGGAAACGCAGGATGCGCTTGTAACCGACATTCGTGGCCGTGGCCACTTCTCGCCAGCCGCCGTCCAGCCAGGCATCAAGGGCATGCCCATCCACCCGTTCGCCACAGAGGGCGATGGCCTCTTGCAACATGAAACGGTTGATGGTGACGGGACGGTCAGTCTCGAACACCACCCCTTCGGGCGACACCGGTACCACTGACCACGTAGCATCATCATTGTCCAGCAACTCAGCCGGTCCGTCGGCTCCTTTCAGCAGGTTATGGCCATACGTCTGACGGATACGCTGACCCACCTCATGGAGCACACTGACATCCTGCGCCGAGAACCGTCCGTCCCGGTTGGGCGGAATATTCAGCAAGAACGTGGAGTTGCCTCCAACGGCCCGTTCGTAGATGTCAAACACATCATCGGCCGAACGGACCCGCTGCCGGTCATCGTCCCGGTAAAACCATCCTTCCCGGATGGAAGTATTGGTTTCAGCCTGCTGATAGTGCAGGAACCGTCCCTGCCCGAGTGCAGCAAGGCTCCCCAGGTCTTCGGCGGTCAGGTCGGCAAAATGTGTCGCCGTATCCGGATTCTCCACATAAGGAATGACATTCCACTCCGTGGCACGCGTACGACCGGCCTCGTTGCCACACCAGCGGATGTCCTCCCTACCGAAAATTACCGCCTCCGGGGCTAACGTACGAATCAGCTGCTTCCAGGCACCGTAGCGATAGGTCTGTCCTCCCTTCCGTTTGGGATGGGCACCATCAAACCACACTTCATGGATAGGGCCGTATTCGGTGAGCAACTCGAACAGTTGGTTCATGAAGTACTCGTTGTAGTCGTCCAGCTCGAACTCAAATCGAGTGGTATTGGCAAACGGACGGCCGGGCACTTCCCGCGGAATCACCCGCTTGGTATAAGGACTGAGATTGCCATACAATCCGTCGGGATGCTCTATCTGATACAAGTCGGCCGGCGAAAGATACACGCCCAGCTTCAGGCCATACTTCTGGCACGAAGCCGACAGGTCCTTCAACACATCGCCCTTCCCATCCCTGAAGCCGGTCGACATGATGCCATGGTCGGTATAGCGGGTCTGCCACAGCACAAAACCGTCATGGTGCTTGGCCGTAAAGATGACCTTCTTCATGCCGGCCTCTTTCATGGCCGCACACCATTGGTCGGTATCCAGCTCCTTCAGGTCAAAGATACGCGGATCTTCCATGCCATTGCCCCATTCCTTACGGGTAAAGGTATTGGGACCGAAATGGATGAAGGCAATGAACTCATCTTTCAACGCTTCCAGCTGGATAGGCTTGGGCACCACATGGGCTGCCTTTTCCATGATTTTCTCAGGAGTGTCTGTACTGTCAAGGGCAATGGTGTAATGACAGTCCATGGTCAGTTCGGGTTGCTGTCGGTGAGAACAGGCCGATAACAAGAAGCCTACTGCCCCAAAGCCGGCAAACAGAATTCGTTTCATAGTCATTGATTTTAAGTGAAGGGTGGCAGAAATCGTTCCCGCCACTGTTAGTATCTGACAAATGTACGCATTTTGATTGAATTGAGGTATATTACCGGCCTTTTTATTCTGATAAAGTATCGGATATATTTTTTCGTTTCTCAGATTTCCTCAACCCATCAACCCCAAATCTGGGAAAAACCCGGTCGTACTTGTGGTTATCGTGATCATCTCAAATACCCTTTTCCTATATTTCTATATCCTGCCGGTGTGGAATCTCACGGATTTTATCTAAATTTGCTGCATAATTTTTTGAAGAGTATGCAAACGAGTGACAGCGTAGTGATTATCCCTACGTATAATGAAAAGGAAAACATCGAAAACATCATCCGGGCCGTGTTCGGCCTGAAAAAGTGTTTTCATCTGCTGGTCGTCGAAGACAATTCGCCCGACGGCACCGCCGACATTGTCCGTCGGCTGCAAACAGAATTCCCCGAACGGCTGTTCATGATAGAACGGCAGGGAAAGCTCGGACTGGGCACCGCCTACATAGCCGGCTTCAAATGGGCCATCGAACACCGGTATGACTATATCTTCGAAATGGACGCCGACTTCAGCCACAATCCCGATGACCTGCCGCGCCTGTACAAGGCCTGCCATGACGAGGGCGGCGACGTGGCCATCGGGTCGCGCTACGTAAGCGGGGTGAATGTGGTGAACTGGCCGATGGGACGGGTGCTGATGTCTTACTTCGCCTCGAAATACGTACGGCTGATCACCGGACTGCCGATTCACGACACGACCGCCGGCTTCAAATGCTACCGCCGGGAAGTGCTCGAAACCCTCCCGCTCGACAAAATACGCTTCAAAGGATACGCTTTCCAGATTGAAATGAAATTCACCGCCTACCAATGCGGCTTCAAGATAGTAGAAGTGCCCGTCATCTTCATCAACCGGGAGTTGGGCACGTCGAAAATGAACAGCAGTATTTTCGGAGAGGCGGTCTTCGGAGTCATGAAACTGAAATGGGACGGATGGTTCCGCCACTACCCTCAAAAGAAAGGACAACCACTATGACACGCACATGGATTCACAATGCCACACTGGTGAACGAGGACAGACGCTTCAAAGGGTCGCTCGTCATCGAAGGAGAACGGATAGAGGAAATCATTGAAGGCAACGCACGGCCCGCCGCAGCCTGCGACCAGGAAACGGACGCACACGGCGCTTTCCTACTGCCGGGTGTGATTGACGACCATGTACACTTCCGCGACCCGGGACTGACCCACAAGGCGGATATGCAGACAGAAAGCGCAGCGGCTGCCGCCGGAGGAGTGACCTCGTTCATGGACATGCCCAACTGCAACCCGCAGACCACCACCCTGGAGGCACTGGACAACAAGTTCGCCGACGCCGCCACCAAGTGCAGGGTGAACTACTCATTCTACTTCGGGGCCACGAACAACAACGTGGCCCTCCTGAAAGAGTTGGACAAGACCCGTGTGTGCGGCGTGAAACTGTTCATGGGGGCCAGCACCGGCAATATGCTGGTAGACCGCATGGAGGCGCTGCGCACCATCTTTGCCGAGGCGGGAATGCTCATCGCCACGCACTGCGAAGACCAGCACATCATCCGGCAGAACACGGAGCGCTTCCGCCAGCTCTACGGCGATGACCCTGCTGTGGCTTTTCACCCGCTCATACGCAGTGAGGAGGCCTGTTACCGCTCGTCGGCACTGGCCGTACAGCTGGCCAAGGAAACCAACGCCCGGCTGCACGTGCTGCACATCAGCACCGCCAAGGAGCTGGAGCTGTTTGAAGACAAACCCCTCTGCGAGAAACGCATCACGGCAGAGGCCTGCGTGTCGCACCTGATGTTCTGCGATGAGGACTATGCCACGCTCGGCACCCGCATCAAATGCAATCCGAGCATCAAGACCCGGCAGGACCGGGACGCGCTGCGACAGGCACTGGCCACGCAACGCATTGACACCATCGGGACGGACCACGCCCCTCACCTGCCCGCCGAAAAAGCCGGCGGTGCCCTGAAGGCCGTATCGGGAATGCCCAGCATACAGTTCTCACTGGTCAGCATGTTCGAACTGGTGCACGATGGAATCATCACCGTAGAGCAATTGGTCAGAAAAATGTGCCACAACCCGGCCGACCTGTACCAGCTGAAAGGAAGGGGCTACCTGCGCCCGGGCTACCAGGCCGACCTGGTACTGGTGGACCCCACGGCGGCATGGACCCTGACACCGGACCGCATCGTGAGCAAATGTGGATGGAGCCCGCTGGAAGGGCACCGGTTCACGGCCCAGGTAGTCAGGACGTTTGTCAACGGACAACTGGTGTATGCCCACGGCAAGGTAGACCCCGACTGCCACGGGCAGGCCTTGGTCTTTGAACGATAAATAACGCCCGCGCCGTATGCAGACCCCTATCACCACCGTCCACTACGACCTCCACGACCTGGCCGGTTACATCAACTGGATGTACTTCTTTCATGCGTGGGGCTTCCAACCGCGCTTCGCCACCATTGCCGACATACACGGATGCGATGCCTGCCGGGCCGGATGGCTGGCCGCTTTTGCCGAACCCGAACGGGCCAAGGCCGCCGAGGCGATGCAGCTGCACAAGGAGGCCCTGCGGATGCTGGACCGCTTGGACGGACGCTACCAGGTGGCCGCCGTTTACCGGCTGATGGATGCCAATGCCGATGGCGACGACCTGCTGCTGGACGGCACCCGCTTCCCGCTGCTCCGCCAACAGACCCGCCGCAGTCAGGAGGACCCTTTTCTCTGTCTGAGTGATTTTGTCCGCCCGGAAGCGGGAGGCGTCGCCGATACGGTAGGCGGCTTTGCCACCGCCATCGACGAACGGATGGAACAGCCGTTTGCAGGAGACGACTACCACCTGCTGCTGGTCAAGACCTTGGGGGAACGGCTGGCCGAAGCCGCCGCCGAGCGGCTGCACGAAAACATCCGCAAGCATGTCTGGGCCTACGCCCCCGATGAACAACTCACGCCCCGACAGCTGTTCAACGAAGAATACCAGGGCATACGGCCTGCAGTGGGCTATCCGTCACTGCCCGACCTCTCGGTGAATTTTCTGCTGGACCGGCTGCTGGAGATGCGACGCATCGGCATCCGGCTGACTTCCACCGGCATGATGCAGCCACACGCCGCCGTGTGCGGACTGATGTTCGCGCATCCGGCCGCCCGCTATTTCTCCGTAGGAAAGATTGACGAAGAGCAACTGGCCGACTATGCGTCCCGACGCGGTGTGCCGGCAGACAGCCTTCGACCTTACTTAACCGCCAACCTCACCGCCTGACCGCCTATGATACTGTTCAGAGTCACACTTGCCTTCCTGCTGCTGCTCCTGTTGCCGGACTGGTATATATATAAGGTATATGTACAGCCGATGGGCCGACGGATGGCACGCCGCCTGCATTGGCTGCCCTCTGCCGTGCTGCTGGCCGTGCTGGCCGGCTTCCTGCTGCTGCACGAGCGGCTGCACCACGAATTCGGCTATTACCTGATTGTGATGCTGTGCATCAGTGTGCCGAAAGTGGTGTTCACGCTGACCGACCTGCTGCTGAAAGGTGTCAGAGGGCTGTTCCGTCTGCCCCGCTTCGAACTGCCGGTAGCCCTGCTGGCTGGCATCATAGGGTGTGTCTACGTCGTCTACGGTGCGGTGTGGGGCAAGGAAAACTTCCAGGTGAAAGAGGTCACCTTCTGCTCACCGGCACTGCCGGCAGCCTTCGACGGTTACCGCATCCTACAAATCTCGGACCTGCACATCGGCAGCTGGAAAGGGAATCCCGCCCCTTTAGAAGAGGCCGTCGGGCTGTGCAACCGACAACAACCCGATGTAGTGCTCTTCACCGGCGACCTGGTCAACAGCCGCGCCGACGAGCTGCCGGAATTCATGCCCATCCTATCCCGGCTGACCGCCAAAGACGGTGTCTATTCCGTATTGGGCAACCACGACTACGGGCAATACGTCCACTGGAACACCGAGGCCGAAAGTGAAGCCAACTTAGACAGCCTGAAACAGCGCGAACGGCAAATGGGCTGGGAACTGCTGCTCAACGAACACCGGACACTGTACAGAGCCAACGACAGCATCGCACTGGTGGGAGTGGAAAACAACGGACGGCCTCCCTTCCCCCAACGGGCGCGGCTGGCTGAGGCCCTGCAAGGGACAGCCGGCATGTTCAAAGTGCTGATGAGCCACGACCCCACCCATTGGCGCATGGAAGTGCTACCCGACACGGACATCCACCTGACACTGGCCGGACACACCCACGACATGCAGATCAGCCTGTTCGGGTGGAGCGTGTCGCAATGGATTTACCCCGAACACAACGGGCTCTACCTGCAAGACGGAAGAGGACTGTATGTCAACATCGGTCTGGGATTCGTGCTGTTCCCCATGCGGCTGGGGGCTTGGCCCGAAATCACCGTCATCACCCTGCGTAAACAATCCTAACCATAAAAACAAACCCTATGATTCGATTACTGTACACCCTTTACCAAATCTGCATCGGATTACCCGTTTTTCTGGTACTCACCATCCTCACCGCCCTCACCACAACCATCGGGTGCTGGATAGGCGACGGCCACTTCTGGGGATATTATCCCGGAAAAATCTGGTCACGGCTGACGTGCTGCCTGTTCCTGCTCCCGGTACGGGTCAGCGGATATGAGCACATCCGGCCCAACACGTCCTATGTGTTTGTGGCCAACCACCAGGGCGCGTTCGACATCTTCCTGATTTACGGGTACCTGAACCGCAACTTCAAGTGGATGATGAAGAAAAGCCTGCGCAAGGTGCCCTTTGTGGGCAAGGCCTGCGAGTCGGCAGGATCCATCTTTGTCGACAAATCCAGCCCCAGAAAAATTGTGGAGACCATCCGCAAGGCCGAGCAAATCCTGCAAGGAGGGACCTCGATGGTGGTGTTCCCCGAAGGGGCCCGTACTTATACCGGCAAAATGGGCACCTTCAAGAAAGGGGCTTTCCTGATGGCCGACCAGCTGCAAATGCCGGTCATACCGCTGACCATCGACGGTGCCTTCGAAGTGCTGCCACGCACCGGCAAGCTGCTGCACTGGCATCCGCTCCGGCTCACCATCCATCCGGCCATCTACCCGAAAGGCAAGGGCAGCGACCACTTAGACCAGCTCATCCACGAATCTTACGACGTGATTCATGCGGCCCTGCCGGAAAGGCACCAATGAACAAACGCCACGGCGAAGGTGTGTAAAAACAAAACCATCCTGTCTGCCTCCTGAGCGAAAGCAAAGAACCGCTCAGCAGGGCAGACAGGATGACAGGGCAAAAAAAAGCCCGAGAAGGATTCTCGGACCGTCTCTCGCTCCTGCTCAGTTCACAGCACTGCGCGACTGGGCTTCCTGAATACGGCTCATGTTGCTGCGGGCCACCGAAACAAATTCCTTAATCAGCGGGTGGTTGGTGAACGTCTCGGGAGCGTCGTTCACGATTTCTTCCATGACGGGGGTCATCATCGGATAGGGCAGCCCGTTGCAGAACATCAGAAAGACACCGGGACCCAACACATTGTCGTAATTGTCCTGTATGAATGTCTTCGCCAGCTTGTCCACCTCGGCTCCCAACTCCGAACGCTGACGCTCCACCTCTGCCTGTATCTCGCCGGGCGACTTGCCGTCCATAATCATGCGACTCTCCAACCGCTCTACCTCATAAGCCATATCGTCCAGCGCGTTTTTCTTCATCATGAACTCATTGAAGCAATTGTTCAGCGGCGTGCCTTTCACTGTCATGCCGGCATTGTCGATGTTGATCTGAATTTTGCCGCTCTCTATCACCACCGGAAGGATGCAGTCATTGCCCACATACAGCGAGGCGATGACCACCGAATCCACCCTCCCCTGCATCCGGAAAGCTCCGTGGATGACTTCGGCAGAATCTATGCTGACCATCTCATTGCCCCGGGGAACCTTGATGTACATCTTCTTTCCGTCCAGACGCGAAAGGGACGACAGCCCCTCAATGGAATATTTCTTACCGCAAGCAGTGCAAAGCACGGTGGACAATAGCAAAAACAGGAGTTTATTCATGAACCAAAAAACAAATTTCGTTTTGTGACGGCAAAGGTAGCACGTTTCCAGAATACAGGGAAATATATGCCTAATTTTTAAACTAACTTAAGTTTATCACCGAACATTACATCCGCATCTACTAAAAAAACATTACCTTTGGCACAGGAATGCCTCCGACAGACGGCAGACATCCTTACCTATTCACTAAAAAACATACATGCACATGAAAAAACTGAAAGGATTGGCACTCATCCTGCTGTGCGCCCTGTTCCTGCCGGCCAAAGCCGACGAAGGGATGTGGCTGCTCCAGATGATGCAAGAAAAGAACCTGACCGACCGCATGAAAGCGCAAGGACTGAAGATGGACGTCAATGACATCTATCACCCCCACCAAGTATCGCTGAAAGACGCCGTAGGCATCTTCGGGCGCGGCTGTACGGGCGAAATCATTTCGCCCGACGGACTGATTCTGACCAACCACCATTGCGGCTATGGCGCCATACAGCAGCACAGCTCGGTGGAACATGACTACCTGACCGACGGCTTCTGGGCCAAGAGCCGCGAAGAAGAGCTGCCCACACCGGGGCTGCAGTTCCGCTTTGTGGAACGGATTGTGGACGTGACCGACCTGGTCAATGCCGACATTCAAAAGAAGAAGGTGACGGAGGCCGAATCGTTCGGACGGGACTATCTGGACAAACTGGCCGCCAACGAACTGAAGAAAAGCGACCTGAAAGGGAAACCGGGCATCAGCACACTGGCACTCCCCTTCTACGAAGGCAACAAGTTCTACCTGTTCTACATCAAGACCTATACCGATGTACGCATGGTGGCTGCCCCGCCTTCTTCCATCGGCAAGTTCGGCGGCGAGACCGACAACTGGATGTGGCCGCGCCATACATGCGACTTTTCCATCTTCCGCATTTATGCCGACAAGGACGGCAATCCGGCCGACTACAGCGCCGACAACCAACCGCTGAAAGTGAAGAAACACCTGGCCATCAGCCTGCGGGGACTGGAAGAAGGCGACTATGCCATGATTATGGGATTCCCCGGCAGCACCAGCCGCTACCTGACCCAAAGCGAGGTGAAGCTGCGCATGAGCGGCACCAACATTCCCCGCATCACGGTGCGTGAGGCCCGGCAGGAGATTCTGAAGAAGGAGATGGCGGCCAGTGCCCGCATCCGTATCATGTACGCCAGCAAATACGCCGGATCGAGCAACTACTGGAAGAACTCCATCGGCATGAACAAGGCCATTGTGGACAACCACGTCTTGGAAACCAAGGCGGAACAGGAAGCCCGGTTTGCCGCCTTTGCCCAGTCCCGGAACAATGATGCCTACGCCAACGTGGTGCGGCAGATTGACGCCTACGTGGCCGATGTGGCCCCGTTAGTGGAACAAATCACGTATTTCAACGAAGTGTTCCGGTCCGGCATCGAATTCGGTGCGACTTTCGAAAGTTTCGGCAAACTGAAAACGGCCCTTGCCAAAAACAAAAAGAAAGACATAGAGGCCGCCATCGAGGAAATCAGGACCGGCTATGCGCAAGTGCACAACAAGGACTACGACCACGAAGTGGACCGGAAAGTGGCGAAAACACTGCTGCCGCTCTATGCAGAGAAAGTGCCGGCCGACGCACTGCCCGCCTTCTATGAAACCATCCGGAACCGTTTCGGGGGCAACACCGCCGCTTATGTCGATGCCCTGTATGACAACTCCATCTTCTCGAACGAGCAGAACCTGAACGCCTTCCTCGAAAACCCCACCGCCGAAGCCATTGACGCCGACCTCGCCGTGCAGTACTCCAGCCAGAAGTTCGAGATGCTGAACCAGCTGAACGACGGGCTTACGGCCAAGACCCAGGACATCAACCAGCTGCACAAGACCTACGTGCGCGGGCTGTGTGAGATGTATGCGCCCACGCCGAAGGCACCGGACGCCAACTTCACCATGCGACTGACCTACGGCAACGTCAAGGCCTACGACCCGAAGGACGGGGTGCACTACAAATACTACACCACCCTGAAGGGAGTCATGGAAAAAGAAGATCCTACGAATCCCGAATTTGTCGTTCCGGCCCGGCTGAAGGAACTGTACCAACAGAAAGACTACGGACGCTACGCCCTGCCCAACGGCGAGATGCCCACCTGCTTCCTGACCACCAACGACATCACGGGCGGCAACTCGGGCTCTCCGGTGATGAACGGCAACGGCGAACTCATCGGTACGGCTTTCGACGGCAACTGGGAATCGCTGAGCGGTGACATCCATTTCGACACCCACCTGCAGCGCACCATTGCGGTAGACATACGCTATGTGCTGTTCATCGTCGAGAAATTGGGCGGCTGCAAGAACCTCATCGACGAGATGACCATTGTGGAATAAGCAGGCCCGTCCGTGTCTCCCCCGAAAAAGCGGAGGGAGTGTCAAACATCCCACGATAAATGACACTCCCTCCGCTCTTTGTTCTCAGGAAAGACGGATCACGGCTTTCCGGGCAAAGGCTCCAGCTTGAAACGCATCCTGAAAATGCCTTCCTTGTAATCGTGGCTGATGATTCGGAAGACACCGATTTCGGAAGTGTTCGACACATGAGCTCCGATGCACAGGCATTCGTCATAATCGCCCACCCTGACCACGCGGACCGTAGCCGAAGCCCCTTCGGGCAGACGGTGCAGGTCGAACCTTCCTGCCGCCTCCTCTTGGGTGATGAATTCGGTCGTCACTGCCAAGTGCTGCCCGAGAATGTCATTGACGGTCTGCTCTATCCGGCGGATTTCTTCGTCAGTAGGTGCCTGCGGCAATGCGAAGTCCAATTTGCTTTTTTTTCGCTCGATATGGGCGGAAACCGCCCGTCCGCATCCAAACAGCCGTACCATCGTCTGGTTGACAATATGCTCGGTAGTGTGCATGGGCGGGTATTCTGCCTTGTTGTGTTCGTTCAGTACCAGTTGTTCTGCCATCGTCGGAGTCGTTTTTTTCATCCTTCGATGCCGCGGCAACGGCCATAGAAGAAATCAGTCATGAAACGGGCATTGTCGTGCAGCAGACGCGCGCCATATTGCTCGCCTTTGCGCGAATTCATCAAGGCATCGTCCAGCATACCGGCATCATACAGGGCACAGCTCAGACTGTAAGGGATAACCTCGGGGTTGACCATGAACGACATGGCGTTCTTCTTCGCACTGGACGCATCGTAGAACGTATTGTCGGCCGACTTCAGACACTCGGCCAATGCCAGCTGGATGTGGAGGCCCACTTCGGGAGAGGCCATCAGCACGGCACCGGTCTGTTCATCCACCTGCAACCGCTGGTCCGAATCATCGAACACAATCCCCATCCGCTCACCGATAAAATCCTTCAGCTCCTGCTGGGTCTTCACAAACACAAACGGCCGGCCGCCGCTGGCCTGCATGAACCGTTCATAATTGGCCTTGGCTGTGGGGTGCAGCACCAGTTCGCGGAACTGCTCTACATCGCCCATGACCTTTTCCGGATCGCCCATCTGTTCGAAACCAATCTGCTGCCACTCTCCTCCGAAATAGAGCAGGCGCAACCGCAGAATCTTCTCACCCGCAGCTACCGCTTCCTGGCAGTCTTTCGTGAACGAACGGCGCAACACGGGCACCTCCTCCCCCGTCAGCAGATCTTCCAGATAAAGGTAACGCTCGTCCTCTTTCCGGTAACGGTAGAACAGCGAACGGGCGATATGTGCTTCGGCCCAAGCCGACAGTCTCGGATCACGGGCTCCCAGCAATGCCAGCCATTCGGCAGAAGTGTGTGTCAGGAAGCCCGACCGACCGAAACAGACATGGTCATAGAAAAGCTCGTCCTCCTGGTAACGCACCAGTCCGGCAGGCGCATCGGGCGGCAACTGACGGACCTTCTGGTCCAGCAGGTTCAGATAATCCGCCATGTTCAACGGGTTGAGGTAACACTGCATGTGAAACCAGCGCAGTGCCATCGTATAGTGTTCGAAGTCGTCCTCGCCAAACAAACGGCCATACACAAACGTGGTCAATGTATCATTGGCTGGAGCCGTTTCATACTCGCCCGAGAGCAGTTCGTAGATACGGTCGGCAGCCTGCTGGATATGTCCGTCGTCTGGATTGAGGACCTTGACCGACCGGCACAGAATCTGTAGATAATACCACAACAGGAAGCGGATGTCCGCACGGTTGACCTCGCCTTCGTAATACTCCTCGGCTGCCGCCATAAAGGGGACACGCAGTCCGTAAAGTTCCTGCATACGGGCCGTTGCAGTCATCCAAATGCCGGTCTCGGAAATGATATCCTCAAACC
This sequence comes from uncultured Bacteroides sp., assembly GCA_945833835.1. Classification (GTDB taxonomy): domain Bacteria; phylum Bacteroidota; class Bacteroidia; order Bacteroidales; family Bacteroidaceae; genus Phocaeicola. The sequence goes on along the minus strand of CAMAFR010000008.1, from coordinate 28,003 downwards.
ACCGGGACAGACAACAGCCCATGCTGCGGCGGGCAACATCCGTAATGAGTTGGTCGGTGACAGTTTCCTGCAATATGGCAGCCACTTTATTGGCTATATCAACATAGTAGGCATCAGAAGCATCTGCCTTCGGATAAGGTCTTTCCTTCATCCATTCATTCATAAAAATCTTTTTCATATTCCAGATATCGTATTTGGGTGCGCAAGTTATAGAATTTCTCCTACCCTACAAAGAGAGTGCTCTGAAAAATTATGGCTACCTTTGTCCCCCTGAACTTATCAACCTATCCATCAGCATGAGCAGAAAAAAACGAACCACCTCAACATCCAAGAAAGGATTCGGACTGCTGGCACTGGCCATCGCCGGTGTGCTCTACTGGGTCCAACCGCAACCACAACCGGAGGAAGGAACCGGAGGAGTACAGACAACGGCCACAGACATCAGCAGCAAACTGGAGATTCCGACTGACCCGCAGAACCGTCCGGACATCCGCTTGAAAAGGACGGGCTATACCGCCTCGTACAACAAGGACTACAAGACACCCAACTGGGTGGGATGGGAACTGACCCGCAAAGAGACCACTGGCCAGGAAGAACGCAAGAACCGCTTCCTGCCCGACCCGGATGTGCCTGCGCCACGGGCCGAACACGATGACTACACCAACTCCGGTTACGACCGTGGACACATGGCACCGGCCGCCGACATGAAGTGGAGCCCGAAAGCTATGGAGGAATCGTTCTACCTGAGCAACATCTGCCCACAAGACCAGAAACTGAATCGGGACGACTGGAGTGACCTGGAGGAAAGCTGCCGCGGCTGGGCGAAAAAATACGGCACGGTCTATATCACCTGCGGCCCCATCTACGACCGCAAACGTCCGCGCCGCATCGGGAAGAACAAGGTGGCGGTGCCCGACCGCTTCTTTAAAGTGGTCCTCATCTACAACCGCAAGAACCCCATCGCCATGGGATTCGTGTTCGACAACAAGGCACACCACCAACCGCTCCGCCACTACATGGTGAGCGTGGATGATGTGGAAGCCATCACCGGCTATGACTTTTTCGCCAAACTACCCGATGAGGTGGAGAACCGGATAGAGGCCAATGTGCCCGAACTGCCGTCTACCCGTTAGACGAAAGAGAAGGAGAAGACCGACGGGGGAAAGTGTATTGCCCCTTTCCCTCCGTAAAGACACTGTACCGGATAGCCTTACGGGGACAATGGTGGTAACAGGACAGACACAACGTACACCGGTCGCCCCACCGGGGCCGTCCTTCCACCCGGATGTTCTGGAAAGGACAATGACGGGCACACTGATCGCACCCCACACAGGCCTCCGTGACATGAAAACGGCGAGGAGAGGTCAGATAGCGGTGGAACAACGGACGGATCAGGTAGGTCTTGACCCAAGGCAGACTGCCTTCGCGACAATCGAACCCTTCCTGCCGGGCACGGACAGCCGCAATGACCTCCGACAACCGGCTTTCCGCCTTGGCCAGCTTGGTACGGACCAGTTCCTGCCCATCCACGTCAAAGCCGGGCAGGCAAACATAGGTATTGGGCAGGATAATCGAGAAACCGGCCTTGCACTGCCAGCCACGCCGACGGGCCGCCCGGCTGAAGACACGGGCGGTCTTCCCGGTATCGTCGCCACAGGTACATATAAAATAAAGGTAAGAGGGAGCAGCCGACAAACGCAGGGAAGCCAGCAGACGGAGCACGGGCAACGGCGGTCCCCACGAATAGACGGGAAACACAAAGCCTACCGATGTACCGGCATCTATGGACAGGGATGCTGCACCATCGGTCAGTGCGGACACGACCTCGTACAGCGGTTCATGGAGGGAGGAGGCCAACTGGCGGGCGACCCATGCTGAATTTCCGGTTCCAGAAAAATAAAATATCATAGTGAGTGAAAACAAGAAAAAGCCGCACTTGAGGCGTGACGAAACTCCGATAAACATGATTTGAGTGCCCTCCTCCTTTGTAATCCACCGGCTTAAAAGCTACCCGAAGGCGTGGCCCGCCATTGGAAGATGAAGCTGTTCTCGGTATTTCTTATAAATTTGATGAGTTTCCCGATTCTGCAAGTGCGGCTTCATTTTTGTACCACAAATGTAGTGGTTTACTTTGAGACCTGCAAACTTTTCCATAGAAATATTTCTATTTCCACACGGCGGCCACCGAGGCAAAAAAATGAGAAAGCTCCAAGATTCCTTTCGGAACCTGGAGCTCTCATTCCCTAACATTTACTCTTTTTATTGCATCATCAGGCTGCTTTTGCCTTGGCTACAACAGCTTTGAATGCTTCCGGATGGTTGACAGCCAAGTCGGCCAATACCTTACGGTTGATTTCGATACCTGCTTTGTGCAGCGCACCCATCAACTTAGAGTATGACAGACCTTCCAGACGTGCGGCAGCGTTGATACGCTGAATCCACAATGCACGGAAGTTGCGTTTTTTGTTCTTACGGTCACGGTAGGCATAAGTAAGACCTTTTTCCCATGTGTTCTTAGCAACGGTCCAAACGTTCTTTCTTGCGCCAAAGTAACCTTTGGTCAAACCTAAAATTTTCTTTCTTCTTGCTCTTGAAGCAACGTGATTTACTGATCTTGGCATAGTTTTAATCTTTTTTGAATGATAGCGCCGATGTTTTTCAACCGGACTTGAGGCTAATGCATTCGGTTAATAATTTAAATGATACGTCTTTACGCTTTTTAGAAGAGAACTTAGCGCAGGCAAAGCAATTCTTTTACCTGTGCGAGGTTGGCAACGTTCACCAAACCGCTATGGCAAAGGTTTCTTTTCTGCTTTTTCGTCTTCTTCGTCAGAATGTGACTGTGAAAAGCGTGCTTTCTTTTGATTTTACCCGTTCCGGTAAGAGTGAATCTTTTTTTAGAACCGGAGTTAGTCTTGATCTTTGGCATCTTGTTAAATTTTTAATGATTAGTATTCATCGGTGGCAACGCACTATACCGGCGCGTTACGCACTCTCATCTTTTTTCCTGATCTTCCGCTTTTGCCTCGGGAGCGGCAGGCTTGGCCGGCTTCGGCTGGGCGGGTTTCTTGGGGGCGGCGGCCTTCTTGGGCGACAAGGCGATGGTCATGCGCTTGCCTTCGAGCAAGGGCATCTGTTCGACCTTGGCATACTCCTCCAAATCATTGGCGAAACGCAGCAACAGCACCTCGCCCTGCTCCTTGAAGAGGATGGAGCGTCCCTTGAAGAACACATAAGCCTTTACCTTATCACCATCCTGCAGAAAGCCAATGGCATGCTTCAGCTTGAAATTGTAATCGTGTTCGTCCGTCTGGGGTCCAAAACGGATTTCCTTGACATTGACTTTCACTTGCTTTGCCTTTTGCTCCTTCGCACGTTTCTTCAGCTGGTAAAGGAATTTAGAATAATCTATAATTCTACAAACAGGAGGAACAGCATTGGGTGAAATTTCAACTAAATCAGCCCCATGCTCTTCCGCCATTCTCAAGGCCTGCTGGATAGGGTAAACGGCTGATTCTATATTATCGCCCACGATGCGGACTTCTTTGGCACGAATCTGTTCATTGATTCGATGTTGCCCTTTTAAACTGTCATTCTTCATTAAAAATAGTTTCTTCCTAAGTTTGCTTTTAAAATTATAAATTATTGATAAAGGGGTTTGCCGCTTCCGGAAGCATCCTGACAAGGCTGTTTTCCGAAAGCGGTGGCAAAGTTACCATTTATTTATCATATTGTGAACTTCTTCTGCAATATTTTTTGCAAATTCTTCGATTTTCAGGCTTCCCTTGTCGCCTTCGCCCTGCTTGCGGACAGCCACCTCGCCATTTTCGGCCTCTTTCTCGCCTACAATCAGCATGTAAGGGATACGCTTCATCTCGTTGTCACGAATCTTGCGGCCAATCTTCTCATTGCGGTCGTCTACAATGGCACGCACATCGTACTTCTTGAGCTCCAGACGCACCTTGTCCGCATAGTCGTTGAACTTTTCCGAAATCGGGAGGACAGCCACCTGGTCGGGCGTGAGCCACAAGGGGAACTTACCGGCGGTATGCTCGATGAGCACGGCCACAAAACGTTCCATCGACCCGAACGGGGCACGGTGGATCATGACCGGACGGTGTTTCTGGTTGTCAGAGCCCATGTATTCCAGCTGGAAGCGTTCGGGGAGGTTATAATCCACCTGGATAGTGCCCAGCTGCCAGCGGCGGCCAATGGCATCCTTCACCATAAAGTCGAGCTTCGGTCCGTAGAAAGCGGCTTCGCCGTATTCAATCTTGGCGGGCAGGCCTTTCTCCGCACAAGCCTCGATGATGGCCTGTTCGGCCTTTTCCCAGTTTTCCTCGCTACCGATGTATTTCTCGCGGTTCACCTTGTCACGCAAAGAAATCTGTGCCTCGAAATTCTGGAAGTTCATGCTCTTGAACACGATGGAGATGATGTCCATCACCCGGAGGAACTCTTCCTTCACCTGGTCCGGACGGCAGAACAGGTGGGCATCGTCCTGCGTAAAGCTGCGCACACGTGTCAATCCGTGCAGCTCACCGCTCTGCTCGTAACGGCAGACGGTACCAAACTCGGCAATGCGCAAAGGCAGGTCGCGATAGGAGCGCGGAGAGTTCTTATAAATCATGCAGTGATGCGGGCAGTTCATCGGTTTGAGGAAGTATTCCTCTCCTTCTTCCGGCGTATGAATGGGCTGGAAAGAGTCCTTGCCATACTTGGCATAATGGCCCGACGTGATATACAGCAGCTTGTTGCCGATAGGCGGACACATCACTTCCTGATAGTCGTACCGTGCCTGGATGCGGCGCAGGAAGTCCTGCAAACGCAGGCGCAGGGCTGTTCCCTTCGGGAGCCACATCGGCAATCCCTTGCCCACGGTGTCCGAGAACATGAACAAGTCCATCTCCTTGCCTATCTTGCGGTGGTCACGTTTCTTGGCCTCTTCCAGCATCACCAGGTACTCGTCGAGCATCTTCTTCTTCGGGAAGGTGATGCCGTAGATACGCGTGAGCTGCTTGCGGTCTTCCTGTCCGCGCCAGTAGGCACCGGCCACCGACAGCAGCTTGATGGCCTTGATAGGAGCGGTCGAGGCTAAGTGCGGCCCACGGCAAAGGTCGGTGAAGGCTCCCTGGGTGTAGGTGGTGATATGTCCGTCTTCGAGTTCCGAAATCAGTTCGCACTTGTAGGTCTCGCCCCGTTCGCCGAACATCTTCAGTGCCTCCGCCTTGGCGATGCTGGTGCGCACCAACGCTTCCTTCTTGGCGGCCAGTTCCTGCATTTTCTTTTCGATGGCGGGCAGGTCGCTCTCCTTGATGACATCCTCGCCCGGATCCACGTCATAGTAGAAACCGTTTTCAATGGCGGGGCCGATACCGAATTGGATGTGGGGATACAACTCCTGCAAGGCTTCTGCCAGCAAGTGGGCACTGGTGTGCCAGAATGCGTGTTTGCCTTGTTCGTCCTCCCATTTATAAAGCACGAAGTCCGCGTCTTCATGGATGGGCCGCGTCAGATCCAAGGTCTCGCCATTGACACCACAGGCCAATACCTCCTGCGCCAGACGCGGGCTAATGCTTTCTGCAATCTGCAGACCGGTAACTCCTTCGTTGTATTCACGAACAGAGCCATCGGGAAAAGTAATCTTAATCATAAGTACAAAATATGTATTAATTTCTTTTTAATGAGCGGCAAATTTATACAAAACTTTTTTGCGCACACAATTTTTTCGCGTTTTTTCTCCCACACTTCCGCAGTCCGTCTATTTCGAGCTTTCCGTAAACCGTTTGATGACATTATAGGCCGAGAAGATTCCCAGCTCGCCGGCCTTGCTCAGGTCTGCGATGCCCTGGCTGCTGTTGCCGAGGAACACGTTGGTCAGTCCGCGGTTGTAGTAGGCGTCGGCCAAGACAGGATTCAGCTCCAGTGCCTTGTTATAGTCGGCCAATGCGCCGCGATAGTCTTTCATGGCCGCCAGCACGTTGGCACGGTTGTAGTAGCCATAGGCAAAATCGGGAGCCAGCTCCACCACGCGGTCAAAATCATTCCGCACCTGTGCATAGTCGAGCACCCTCACCTGTGGCTGCTTGTCGGTCACGGTCTCTATCTCATAGTCCGTATCCCGCTTGCGGTATTCTATCTGCTTGTAATGGATGACCGCCCGCATGAAATAGGCGGCCATGAACGAGGCGTCGTGCCCGATGGCGTCATCCAGGTCTTTCAGGGCATTGTCGAAATCCTGCACGAGATAGAAATCCATGGCACGTGCATAGTAGGGCAACGCCGCTGCCGGTGAGGCCACAATCTTCGCCGTTGCCTGGTCAATGGCAGCGAAATGCTGCTGCACCTGCCGTTCGTCCAGTGAGGCCTCCATATTGGTGATGAGCAGGCGGTGGGGCAGCAGGTGTTTGTCATTGAGCGCATCAATGTATTTCGAGACGTGCAGCTGTTTCTGCACTTCCTCCCGCCGTTCGTAATAATTCAGTGCGAACATCGGCTGCGGCAGGATGGTCACATTGCGGTCTTGCACGCGCCCGCGGTAGTCGGTCTTGTACTTGCTGTCCTGCTCTTCGTTGTCGGCCACCACAATCTTGCGGAAATTGTTCACATCCTTGTCACTCTTCTTGCGGGTGGTCTCCTTCGATGAGGCCGTCTGCTGGTTCTGTCCCTTGTTGCCGGCCTCTATCTGAGCTTTCAGTACGATGAACTCATCGGCATCGGCTCCCTTGAGGTCTCCCGTCTTCCGGCGCGCCTGTGCCCGGCAGCTGTATCCCATCAGGAAATTCGGGTAGGCATTGAGCACAGAAGTATAGTCGGCGATAGCCCCCCGATAGTCGCCCGTCTTGTCGCGCAGCAGCCCACGGTTGAAGGCCGCCATGTAATTGTCGGGTTCCTGCTCCAGCACCACGTCAAAATCCTCGATGGCCCGGTTGTCGTCCCCCACCTGCGCCCGCAGCAGACCACGGTTGTAATGGCCGATAAAGCTGTTGCGGTCGATGTCAATCGCCAAATCATAATCCGCCATGGCCCCCCTCAGATTGTTCTGGTGATAGCGTGCCAGGGCGCGGTTGATGTACAGTCCGGCATTGCGCACCGACAGGCGGATGGATTCGGTCAGGTCGCTCTCGGCATCGGGATACAAGGAGCGTTGCAGGAAAATCATTCCCCGCTGCGCCCAGGTATCCGGGTTATACCGGTCCATCTCGATAGCCTTGTCGGCATCGGTCATGGCCTGCAGGGTGTCTTTCTGTTTCATGGACACCTCCGTACGCATCAGATAGGCCTCCGTGTAACGGGGGGCGATACGGACCAGGGTATCCAGGTCGGCCTTCGCCGCCGAAAAATCTTCTTCATGAATGCGGCACAGGGCCAGGTTGTGCCAGATGGGGATATTCTCGGGATCCATGGTCAGCGCCTTCTCGTAGTCGCTGATGGCTCCCTGGTAGTTCTTCATGCGGATACGCGCCAGTCCGCGAATCTGATAGGAATTCACGACAAAGGGATTCCGCTCGATAGACTCCGAGCAGTCGGCCTCGGCCCCCTGATAGTCGTCGAGATTGATTTTGGCCAACGCCCTATAAAAATAAGGTTCGGCCAGATAAGGCTTTACGCCTATCACTTGGTTGAAATATTGGATGGAAAGGACATAGTCTTCGAAATAAAGCGCGTTCTTTCCGATGGTCATCACCTTTTCCGTATTGATTTGGGCGAAAACGGCCATCGGGAAGAACCCGCACAGACAGACTATTTGACACAGTTTGCGAATCATTTTACAGTCTTCACCTTGTAGGCACAACGCGCCTTGCCTTTCAGCATATTGTTCAGCTTGCCTTTAATCATCTGTTTACGGAGGGATGACAAATGGTCGATGAACATGGTGCCGTCCAGATGGTCGAACTCATGCTGCATCACCCGGGCCAGATAGCCTTCCACCCATTCGTCGTGGGCGTTCATATCCTCGTCCAGATAAGTGACGTGGATCTTGTCGGGTCGCTTGACGCTTTCGTGGATGCCCGGCAGACTGAGACATCCCTCTTCCATCGACACCATCTCCTCGCCCATTTCCAGGATGTGCGGATTGATATACGTACGTCGGAAGCCCTTGAACTCGGGCATGTCGTCCGAAAGACAATCCAGATTGACCACTACCACACGTATCGGCAACCCTACCTGCGGAGCCGCCAGTCCCACACCGTCGGCACGGTCCATCGTCTCGTGCATGTCGGCCACCAGTTGTTTCAAGTTGGGATAATCGGGCGTAATGTCTTCGGCATCCTGCCGCAGGACGGACTGCCCGTACACATAAATCGGTAAAATCATATTTCTTTTCTATTAAAAATCAGACATTAAAATTACGTTTCGACTCCATGTACGACTGCAAGATAATCGTCGCACTGATTTCATCCACCAAAGCCTTGTTCTGCCGGTCTTTCTTCTTCAGCCCTCCGGCCAGCATGGCCTGATGTGCCAATACCGAGGTGAACCGTTCATCCACCAGTTCGACGGCCATATCGGGCAACAGCTTCTTCAGCCGGTTCATGAACGGGATGATGTGCTTCATGTTCTCCGACTCCTCGTTGTTCATCTGTTTGGGATGCCCTATCAGGATGCGTTCCACTTTCTCCTGCCGGATGTAGGTGAGCAGGAAATCCATCAGTTGATGGGTGGGAACGGTGGTCAGTCCGTTCGCTATCAGCTGCAACGGGTCGCTCACCGCAATCCCCGTCCGCTTCCTTCCGTAGTCTATGGCTAAAATTCTACTCATACGCGTGGCAAAAGTACAAATTAAATATGGGCAGCACAAGCATCCCTGTCAAAACTCCTCTTAAATTATGAAAACAAGGCTGCCGTGGCCCAAGAAAAAAGCGACAACTTTGCAGCCATCGCTTTCCTCTTTATTATTCTATATGTCTACCAGTGCTTATCGGGCATAGAGCAACCATGCGCCCTGGAAGTCGGAGCGGTACGGATATTTTGCCTTGAAAGAGTCGCGGGCAGAAGCCGCTTCGGCATACGTGTCACACGATACCACTACCACACGATACATATTTCTTTCGGCATTGTACACCACTTTGGCACTGTAACCGTCGGCATCCATCTGGGCCTTCAGTCCGTCGGCATTGGCCTTCACACCAAAACTGCCGCACACCACGCTGTATGCCCGCAGTCCGCTGCCCGACACCAGCTCCACTTTCTCCTCACGTACATTCTCGGCGGGAGCGGGAGCTACCGGAGCCACAGGAGCCACCGTTTCTACAGGAGCCGGAGCCACTGTCTCTACAGGTGCGGCCGCCTCGGCCAGTTCCTGCTGTTTCGCCTTCTCGTAGGCCTTCTTGTAAGCACTTTCACTTGATTTGCAGGAAGAGAATGCCAATACTGCGCACAATCCCATTCCCATCAGAACGATCTTTTTCATGTCGCTTCAATTATTTAAGTTAAAATTATAGTCGTATGCCTCCCGCTTCCTTCTGGCGGCCCTTGCGGCACGGGCCCTATATAATAAGGTGCGCCTCACCGAAGGCGACAATGCCCTTGCTCCCCCAAGAAAGAACGGGTTTGCAAAAGTAGCAATATTACGAACTTCTTCCTCTTAATTTCTGTTAATATTAGCATCGCTTAAAGATTTAGAAAATTATTTAGGGACAAAAAGTAGCATTTTTCAATTATTCTTAGTTTCTTTGTAAAAAGAATGAAGTCTAACCTATTAAAATTGTAGAATTATGAAAGCATTAAGCATTATCGCCGCCTTCTTGGGTGGAGCTGTTGTCGGTGCGGCAGCAGGTGTATTGTTCGCTCCTGAAAAGGGTACGGATACCCGCAAACGTATCACTGAACTTCTGCGCGAAAAAGGCATCCGTCTGAACCATGCTGAAATGGAAGACCTGGTTGACCAGATTGCAGCCGAAGTGAAAGACGCCGAATAATGACAAAACAGGAAAGATTGTGTGCCGGCCCGTCCTGAGTGCCGGCACACAATCTTTTTTTCTTATCCACTCACCCTAAACGACCAAGTATGTTTGCCAACGACAAGAGTATTGACAACCTGGAAGCACTGTTCAAAGAGACCAAACGATACATCCTCCTGCAAAAAGACTTTCTGAAGCTGGAACTGGTGGAAAAACTGACCATCCTCATTTCCACCCTCGTCCTGATTCTGGTACTGATCGTACTGGGCATGATGGCCTTGTTCTATTTCTCCTTCATGCTGGTCTATGTGCTGGAGTCGGTCACCGGAAGCCTCATCGGTAGTTATGCCATCATCGGGGGCATCATTCTTTGCATCGCCTTCTTCGTCTACCTGCTGCGCAAGCAGCTGATTGTGCAGCCCATGGTGAATTTCCTCGGGCACTTGTTCTTGGACGATCACTCTAATCCCACCCAGCCATGACCCAACAACCCTCCTCCTCTCCGTCGGCCGCCGTCTATACCATCGAGCAAATCAGACAGCAGCGTATGGCCAAGAAAACAGAAATCGCCACGTCCGTCCGCCGGATGCAGACCTTCTCGGAACAGTTGTTTGCCCCGCAGAGAAGCATCGGCAAACTGGACGGCCTCATGCAGCAGGTCAATGCCGGCATTGCCGCCTACGACGGACTCATGACCGGCTTGCGCATCATGCGGCGTGTACAGTCGTTCTTCCGGCACCGGAGACGCTGACCGCCCACCAACCCTCCTGCCCACCCCTACTTCATAGCAGCCAGAAGGCACAAAGGCACCGCGCTGATGGATGTTTTCACACATCCCGTGCGCGGTGCCTTTGTGCCTTCTGCTCACCGACGGGCCTCCCGGCAGGAGACCATCAGGCACGCTTGGCATTGCGTTCTTTCCACAGCTGGTTCATCTCCTCCAACGTCCGGCCCTTGGTCTCGGGGACATATTTCCAGACAAACAAAGCAGCCACCACGCACATGATGCCGTAGAGCGAATAGGCGAAGAACGGGCTGAACTCGTACATGGCAGGGAAGGTGGACGACACCAAATAGTTGAACACCCACTGGAAAGCGACAGCAATGGCTACCGCCTTGCCGCGGATGGTATTCGGGAAAATCTCGGCAATCAGCACCCAGGTGATGGGCCCCCACGACATCATGAAGGCAGCCGAATAGACAATGATGCAGATCACCGCCGACAGGCCGCTCACCTGCAACTCGTCACAGGCAGCCACACCGAAAGCACCGATGGCCATACCAATGGAGCCGATAATCAACAAAGGCTTGCGCCCCATTTTCTCTACCGTGAAAATGGCCACCAACGTGAATGTGATGTTCACCACGCCCATAATGACGGTCTGCATCATACCGTCGCCACCGCCACCTATTTTCTCGAAGATGCGGGGAGCGTAGTAGAGCACGGCATTGATGCCGATAGCCTGCTGGAAAATGGAGAGCAGAATGCCAATGGCAATCACCGCCACACCAAACGTAAACAGCGGCTCGGTCTTCTCGGCCGTCACCGACTTGATTTCCTGGAAGATGCGCTTGGCCTTCTCCAAGCCATTGATGCGCTCAAGCACCTGCAACGCCTTGCTGTCATTGCCTTCCATCACCAGATAACGGGGAGTCTTGGGCACAAAGCACAACAGGATGCCGAACAAGGCCGCCGGAACGGCTTCGGACACAAACATATACCGCCAGCCATCGGACACCAAGAGCTCATCGGTCATGCCGTCCTTAATGAGATAATTCACGAAGTACACCACCAGCATACCGAAAATAATGGCAAACTGGTTGCACGACACCAACTTGCCACGGATTTCAGAAGGTGCGATTTCGGCAATGTACATGGGGCAGACAGCCGAAGCCAGCCCCACACCGATACCGCCCAACACGCGATAACAATTGAAGGCCAGAATCAGGCTGAACGAGGTGTCTCCTTTTTCAAAAAAGAGGAATTCCGGGCAGTAGGAGCCCAAAGCCGACAGGAAAAAGAGCAAGGCGGCGACGCGCAACGAATTGCGACGGCCGAAGCGGGAAGCAAACATGCCGGAGATGGCACCTCCCACCACACAGCCCATCAAGGCACTGGAGGCCGTCACGCCATGCCAAAACGAATTCAATCCTAAATATTTCTGAAGCGCCTGCTCCGCTCCCGAAATCACAGCGGTGTCATAGCCGAACAGCAAACCGCCCAAGATGGCCACCATGACCAAACTAATCAAATACAAATTACTGTTTTTCACGATATTAAGTTTAACTTTTCTATAATGGAAACGAAATTACGATTTCTAATGACACGCGCCGCATTTCATTAAGCATTTTTCACTCTTTTCTTGCAGGCAGGTGTCCACCACCGCCGTCCCCACAAGTACTGACTTTACGGAAAACTTGAAACACCGACATTTGGATATATCATTCCAAAAACGTATTTTTGCACGACCAATAGCAACAAAATACCTTATGAAAAAACTGGCCTCCCTTGCCGACATTGCCCCCGACACCGAATTCCTGTCGGGAATTGATATGACAGGAAACCTGCAACGTCTGTTCCATACACCGACACAAGTGCCGGCCAGTCTGTTTTTGCTCTGCACCCGGGGCAATTGCTCGGTCTCCATCCACCTCAACAGTTACGAGCTGCGCCCGAACACGCTGGCGGTGGTCTTCCCCGAACAGTTCCTCCAAATCACCGGCCAAAGCAACGACTGCCGGTTCCTGTTCGTGGCGTTCAGCCCCCTGCTGACCCGTGGGTCGACCTTGTTCTCCAAGCTGCTGGAGTTCGCTCCCTACCTGTACGAGCAACCCATCCTCCACCTGTCCGACCCGTTGGCCGATTTTTTCGCACGTCTCTTCATGCTCTGCATCAAATCCGCCCGCCTGACGGAGCCCATCATGCTGAAAAGCCTGTACCAGACGTATTATTTCCAATTCACGATGTGCATGGCCAACTTGCAGATGAAAAACAGCCAGGAGGCACACACCCCCTACAACCGCAACGAGGAAATTGTGCGGGAGCTGGCACGGCACATCATCGAGAACTACAAGAAAGAGCGCAACATCTCTTTCTATGCCGACAAGATGCACCTGTCGCCGCAACACCTCAGTACCACCATCAAAAAGGCAACCGGCAGAACCCTGACGGACATCATCTCGAATCTGGTCATCAACGACGCCAAGGGCAAGTTGCGTTCCACCGAACTGACCATACAGGAAATAGCCTACTCGCTGAATTTCCCGGACATCTCCTTTTTCGGAAAATACTTCAAGCGGTACACCGGGCTCTCGCCCAAGCAATACCGCAAACAGAAATAGGGCGGCCACCGGCCCTCAGTGATGACGGCAGCCGGTCGTCAGTGATGCCTGTCGCCGGTCCTCAGTGATGACCGGACCCAAGCACAACGGCCCCGCTCACTCGATGATCTCCACATCGGTCACCGTGGGGACCTCTTTACGGCGATAACGGAGCAGACGGAGCAGGTCTATCACCGAATAGAGGATGGCGGCTCCTCCCAGCAAGACAAACGGCACCGTAGCCACCTCGAACGGATTGAACAGGACGACCAGTCCGGCCCCGAACACCAATACCGGGAAGACATACATCCCCCAAGGCACCGGGACAAACTCCCGCACCGACACCAGATGAGACAGCTGCACCAGTCCGGCCAACACCAGCAACACCCCCAGCACATACATCAGGATGCCCACGAAAAAGCCCGGCGTAATCATCAGCCATAAGCCCAACAGCGTGCTGCCCAACGCCAGAATCGGGAACGCCGTCTGCTGCGCCTGCCGGCCGGCCAGCGAGGCCAGCAGCCCCATCAGTCCCGGCAACAAGAACAGCACACCGATAACCACCACCAGATAATGGACCGCCTCACCCGGCCACACCACCAGCAACACACCGATGACAAAAGCACACAGATTGCTGATAATCGGATAATTCAAAGATTTCATCATACGCTTTTATGTTAGTTTTTGAGTTCTACATTTCCTCGGGCAGACCCGCCTGCCGCCACTGTCTTTCAAAACTATACTAAGGTAAACAATCTGACCGACACCAGCAACTAAATCCGAAAGAATCTGCCGTTCATCCGCAAAAAACTTCCTTTTATATTTGGATTATCAGAAATAATACCTACTTTTGCATCGAATCATAACAAACCATAGCAACTATTTAACAAAACAATAGCAACTTATGAAAACCATGACGATGAATACATATTTTTGGTGGCGTCGCTTACTACTGAACAAGTCGTAAGGGAATCAGTCATGCATCTATGTATCCATCATCCATGAATAATACAGGCAAAAGGCTGTCGTACTTACGACAGCCTTTTTTGCATTCTGACAGGGACAAGTCAAACAAAACAAGAACCCAAAAATACAAGTACAGACATGAAAACTTATCAAGTGAATCCTGATGGCTATTACGGCGAGTTCGGCGGTGCCTATATCCCGGAAATACTCCATCAGTGCGTGGAAAACCTCCGGAACGCCTATCTGGAGGTGCTGGACAGCCCGGACTTCCGGGAAGAGTTCGCCCGACTGTTGCGCGACTACGTCGGCCGGCCCTCGCCACTCTATCCCGCCCGGCGGCTTTCCGCCAAATACGGCTGCAAAATCTACCTGAAGCGGGAGGACCTGAACCACACCGGCGCCCATAAAATCAACAACGCCATCGGCCAAGTGCTGCTGGCCCGGCACATGGGCAAGACACGCATCATTGCCGAGACTGGCGCCGGACAGCACGGGGTGGCCACTGCCACCGTCTGCGCCCTGATGAACATGGAATGCGTGGTGTACATGGGCAAAACGGATGTGGAACGGCAGCGCGTCAACGTAGAGAAGATGAAGATGCTGGGAGCCACCGTGCGCCCCGTCACCTCGGGCAACATGACGCTGAAAGACGCCACCAACGAAGCCATCCGCGACTGGTGCTGCCACCCCGAAGACACCTATTACGTCATCGGCTCCACCGTGGGGCCACACCCCTACCCCGACATGGTGGCACGCCTGCAGTCGGTCATCAGCGAGGAAATCAGGAAACAGCTGCTCGAACACGAGGGGCGTGACTATCCAGACTACCTCATGGCCTGCGTGGGCGGAGGCAGCAACGCCGCCGGCACCATCTACCATTACATTGACGACGAGCGGGTGAAGATTGTGCTGGCCGAAGCCGGAGGAAAAGGTGTGGAAACCGGACAGACGGCCGCCACCATACAGGCCGGCAGGCTGGGCATCATACACGGCTCGAAAACCCTGGTGATGCAGGATGCCGACGGGCAAATCATCGAACCTTACTCCATCTCGGCCGGACTGGACTATCCGGGCATCGGCCCGATGCACGCCAACCTCTCCCGACAGCGCCGCGCCACCGTGCTCGCCATCAATGACGACGAGGCCATACGCGCCGCCTACGAGCTGACCCTGCTGGAGGGCATCATCCCCGCCCTGGAGTCGGCCCACGCCCTCGGCGCACTGGCCAAACTGCATTTCCGTCCGGAAGACATCGTCGTGCTGACCGTTTCCGGACGAGGAGACAAAGACATGGAAACCTATCTCGCCAACCAACCCCATCCTCACAGACCATGAAGACCTATACCTACACCACCGAACACCAGACACTGCTGGGCGACCTGCATACCCCCGTCAGCACCTATCTGAAAGTACGCGACCTTTTTCCGCAAAGCGCCCTGATGGAAAGCTCAGACTATCATGGCGGCGAAAACAACCGCTCGTTCATCGGGCTGAACCCCATCGCCCGCATCAGCGTGGGCCACGGCATCTCCACCGCCGTCTATCCGGACGGCAGCACGGAAGAACGGGCCATCGGCAGCGATTATCCCGTAGAGCAGGCCATCAGCGACTTCCTGGCCCGCTTCAAGGTCAGCGGCGAGTATGCCGGCTATTGCGGCCTCTACGGATACACCACCTCCAATGCCGTGCGCTACTTCGAGAACATCCCCGTGAAGGACAGCACCGAATGGAAGAACGACGCTCCCGACATCCTCTACATCCTCTACAAATACATCATTGTCTTCCACGACTTCAAGAGCGAGATGGTGCTGGTGGCCATGCAGGGCGAGAACGAGGCCAGCCACATCGGGGAAATCCGGAAAGCCATTGACAACCGCAACTACGTCACCTACGACTTCCACCCGACAGGCCCCACCACCAGCACCCTGACCGACGAAGAGCATAAAGCCAACATCCGCAAGGGCATCGCCCACTGTCTGCGGGGCGACGTGTTCCAGATTGTCCTGTCACGCCGTTTCATCCAGCACTTCGAAGGCGATGACTTCAAGCTCTACCGGGCCCTGCGCAGCATCAACCCCTCGCCCTACCTGTTCTATTTCGACTTCGGCGGCTTCCGGCTCTTCGGCTCCTCGCCCGAGACCCACTGCAAGATAGAACACCGCACCGCCACCATTGACCCCATAGCCGGCACGACCCGCCGCAGCGGCGATGCGGCCACCGACCAACAACTGACCGCCGCCCTGCTGGCCGACCCGAAAGAGAACGCCGAACACGTCATGCTGGTAGACCTGGCACGCAACGACCTGAGCCGCAACTGCCACGACGTGCACGTGGAGTTCTACAAAGAGCCGCAATACTACAGCCACGTCATCCACCTGGTGAGCCGGGTGAGCGGCACACTGGATGACAACGCCAACCCCATCAAAGCCTTCATCGACACCTTCCCCGCCGGCACACTGAGCGGTGCCCCCAAAGTGCGGGCCCTGCAGCTCATCAACGAATACGAGCCCCACAACCGGGGAGCGTACGGCGGATGTGTGGGCTTCATCGGACTGAACGGCACGCTCAACCAGGCCATCACCATCCGTACGTTCGTCAGCCGCAACGGCGAACTCTGGTTCCAGGCCGGCGGAGGCATCACGGCCAAGAGCAAGGAAGAGAACGAACTGCAGGAAGTCAACAACAAACTGGGAGCCCTGAAAAAGGCCATCCTGCTGGCAGAACAACTATAAACCGAAAAAACTGACGCATCATGAAAATAGTCATCATCGACAATTACGACTCATTCACTTACAACCTGAGTCATTTGGTCAAAGAGCTGGGCGCGGAAGTCACCGTGGTCCGCAATGACCGGTTCGAGCTGAGCGATCTCGAAGGGTACGACAAGATTCTGCTGTCGCCCGGTCCCGGCATTCCCGAAGAAGCCGGACTGCTCCTTGATGTCATCCGCACCTATGCCGGCCGCAAGCCCATCCTGGGCATCTGTCTCGGCGAACAGGCCATCGGCGAGGTCATGGGCGGGAAACTGGTCAACCTGGCCGAAGTCTACCACGGCATACAGAGCGAGGTGACGCTGACCGCCCCCGACTACATCTTCGACGGCCTGCCGGAAAACATCCTGGTCGGACGCTACCACTCCTGGGTAGTGGACCGCGACACCCTGCCCGACTGCCTGGAGACAACCGCCCTCAGCCACGAAGGCTACATCATGGCCCTCCGCCACAAGACGCTCGACGTGCACGGCATCCAGTTCCATCCCGAATCGGTGCTCACCCCCGACGGCCGACAAATGATCAACAATTGGTTAAACCACTGATACTAGCAACTGCAACGATGAAAGAAATACTTACCCGGCTCTTCAACCACGAAGTGCTGACCGAAGAAGAAGCCTGCCGGCTGATGCAGCACATCACCGCCGGACAATACAACGACGCACAGATAGCCTCCCTGCTCACGGTCTACCAAATGAGGAGTGTCAGTGTAGACGAGCTGCTGGGCTTCCGCACCGCCCTGCTCTCTACCCGCGTCCCCGTAGACCTGGACGACTACCGCCCGATTGACATTGTGGGGACGGGAGGCGACAACAAGAACACCTTCAACATCTCCACCTGCGCCTGCTTTGTCGTGGCGGGTGCCGGATATCCCGTGGCCAAACACGGCAACTACGGCGCCACCTCCATCAGCGGGGCCAGCAATGTCATCGAGCAGCACGGGGTGCGCTTCACCAACGACCAGGAACGGCTGAAACGCTCCATGGACGCCTGCAACATGGTCTATATGCACGCTCCGCTGTTCAACCCTGCCATGAAGACCGTAGGCCCTACCCGCAAGGCCCTGCAAGTACGCACGCTGTTCAACCTGCTGGGACCGTTGGTGAATCCTTGCCACCCGGCCTACCAGCTGCTGGGTGTGGCCAACCTGGCACAGATGAGGCTGTATGCCAACACCCTGAAACGGCTGGGCATCGGCTTCGCCGTCGTCAACAACCTGGACGGATACGATGAGATATCCTTGACGGACGATTTCAAAATCACCACCCACCTGTACGAAAGCATCTATACCCCCGGTGACATGGGCTTCGCCCGAGTGCGCCAGGAGGAACTGCGGGGAGGCGATAGCCCGCAGGCGGCGGCACAAATCTTCGACAACGTCCTCCAGAACCGCGGCACCCAGGCACAGACCGACTGCGTCCTGATCAACGCCGCCTTCGCCATTCAGGCCATCGAGAGCGGCAAGTCCATCCGTGCGTGCATCGACATCGCCCGGACCTCGTTGGAAAGCGGCAAGGCATGGCAGACGTTACAGAAATTTGTAGACATCAACCAATGATTTTCAGACCTATGGCAACAGATATACTTGAAAGCATCATCCGGCGCACACGCCAGACGGTGGCCGACGAAGCAGCGGCGGTCCCTCTGGACTTCCTGGCCGGACAACTGGCCGACCTCACTCCGTGCATCAGCATGAAGCAGGCCTTGGCTGCCTCGGCATCGGGCATCATCGCCGAATTCAAAAGACGTTCCCCCTCCAAAGGGTGGATAAAGCAGGAGGCCGACGCCACGGTCATCCCGCCGGCCTACGCCGAAGCCGGTGCCTCGGCCCTGTCGGTGCTGACAGACCAGCCGTTTTTCGGCGGCAGCCTGAAAGACATCCGCCAGACACGCCCCTTAGTGGGGCTGCCCATCCTGCGGAAAGACTTCATCATCAGCCCTTACCAGCTCTACCAGGCCAAACTGGTAGGCGCGGATGCCGTGCTGCTCATCGCCGCCGCCCTCCGTAAAGCCGACTACACCGCGCTGGCAGACGAGGCACACCAGTTGCAGCTGGAAGTGCTGTTAGAGCTGCACAGCGAAGCCGAGCTGGACTATGTGGACGAGCGGGCGGACATGGTAGGCATCAACAACCGGCACCTCGGCACATTTCATACCGATGTGGAGCACTCGTTCCGGATGGCCGGCCTCCTGCCCCCCGACACGCTGCTGGTGTCTGAAAGCGGCATCGCCCAACCCGACACCGTCTGCCGGCTGCGCGAGGCAGGCTTCCGAGGGTTCCTCATCGGCGAGACATTCATGAAAACCGCTGACCCGGGACAGACGTTGCACACGTTCATCCGGCAGCTCAACGCCCGCCGCCTATGATTGTAAAAGTATGCGGCATGAGAAGCCCCGAAAACATCCGGGACGTGGAAGCCTGCGGGGCCGACTGGATGGGGTTCATCTTCTATCCCCCGTCGCCCCGCTATGTGGCGGATCCTCCCGCCTACCTGCCGGTCAAGGCCCGGCGGGTAGGAGTATTTGTCAACGCCACGGCCGACGAGATGCTCCGCCGGCAAGCACGCTTCGGGCTGGACTACCTCCAGCTGCACGGGCATGAAAGTCCGGACCTGTGCCGGGAACTCCGCGCACAGGGCGCTCGCGTCATCAAGGCGTTTGCCCTGCAATCGGCCGCCGATGTGGAGCCGACCGCCCGCTATGCCGACTGTGCCGACTATTTCCTGTTCGACACGCCATGCAGCACGTTCGGCGGTTCCGGCCGCCGGTTCGACTGGAGCTGCCTGGCCGCCTACAACGGCAAGGTCCCCTTCCTGCTCAGTGGCGGCCTTGGTCCCGACAGCCTCAACGCGCTGACAGCTTTCCGGCATCCGCAATGGGCCGGCATCGACCTGAACAGCGGCTTCGAGACCGCTCCGGCCAGCAAGGATGTCACCACCCTCCGTCCCTTTATCCAACATTTTAAAACTGTACCGCTATGAACCGTATCAATGAATTATTCAACAGAAAGCAACAACATATCCTCTCCATTTATTTTTGTGCCGGATATCCGGACCCCGACAACACCGTCGACGTCATCAAGGCCCTGCAGCAGAAAGGCATCGACATGATAGAAATCGGCATCCCGTTCAGTGACCCGATGGCCGACGGGCCCGTCATCCAGGAAGCGGCCACCCATGCCCTGCGGGGCGGCATGAGCCTGCGCAAACTGTTCGGACAGCTGGCCGGCATCCGCCACGAAGGAGTGACCCTCCCCCTGATATTGATGGGATACCTCAACCCCATCCTGCAATATGGTTTCGAGCATTTCTGCCGCAGCTGTCAGGAGTGCGGGGTGGACGGTGTCATCATCCCCGACCTGCCGTTCAAGGACTATATGGAGGAGTACCGCTCCATCTCCCGGCAATACGACATCAAGGTCACCATGCTGATTACGCCCGAGACCAGCGAAGAACGCATCCGCCTCATCGACGAATATGCCGACGGCTTCATCTACATGGTGTCATCGGCCGCCATCACCGGAGCACAGAAGGACTTCAACGAACAGAAACAGGCCTATTTCCGCCGCATCGAGGCCATGCAGCTGAAACATCCCCGCATGATAGGGTTCGGCATCTCCAACCGGCAGACGTACGAAGCGGCGGCGGCCCATGCCGCCGGATGCATCATCGGCAGCAAGTTCGTGAGCCTGCTGAACGCCTGCCACGGCCATGCGCCGGAGGCAGCCGACCGGCTGCTGGAAGCCATCTCAAGGGACTGAACGGAGCCCCCACGGGCGGCACAGTGGCACCGGGAGCCTTCGGCCAGAACGCCCCGGTACCGCCGCACGTCGCCCTCATCGAATGAGCCAGATGCTGCCCTCATAGAGCAGCCACATCGGCAGCGCCACCAACGAGAGGGTGAAGACATCCGAAGTGGGGGTAATGACGGCGGCCACCACCAGTATCAGCACAATGGCGTGACGGCGGTAACGGCGCATGAATCCGGCAG
Source organism: uncultured Bacteroides sp. (assembly GCA_945833835.1). GTDB lineage: Bacteria > Bacteroidota > Bacteroidia > Bacteroidales > Bacteroidaceae > Phocaeicola. The sequence continues at coordinate 7,050 of CAMAFR010000008.1, read as the reverse complement.
ACAAGAAGCCCATCTTGGCAAACAGCCACGTCAGGACCGGAATCTCGAACACCAGCCCCAGGGCCAGTGACATCGTCATCAGCGTAGAGATGTACGACTGCAACGTTATCAGATTCTCCACCTCACCGCTCACCTGATAGGTGCCCAAGAAACGGAAAGTGAGGGGGAATATCAGAAAATAGCTGACCAAGACGCCTGTCAGAAACATCAGGTAGCCGCCCCCTACCACCCGGAGCGCATACCGGCGCTCGTCGGCGTACAGGGCCGGAGACACAAAACGGAACAGCTGATACAACGCATAGGGAGAGGCCCCTATCACCCCGGCACAGCCGGCCACCTTGACGTGAATGAGGAACTGCTCGGCCAGACCGGTGTTGATGAGCCGCACCCAAAAAGGAGGCGGCGCATCGGCAGCCATCAGCCGGCCGGCTGCCGCCAGCCAACGGTAGGTGAGAAAGTCCGCCTCTTTCGGTGCCAGCACGACAGCGAAAAGCTCCTCCCGGAAACAGAAGGCCACAGCGGCCAGCGCCACCGTCGCCAGCAGCACCTTCACCAGCATCGAGCGCAACACATCCAGATGCTCCCAAAAAGACAATGTCTCCGCTTTTTCAGCCATCCGGTCAGTCCTTTTCTTTATTTTTCGACTCTTCCGAGTCGTCCACACTGCCGTTTATCCCCTCTTTGAAGGCCCGGACACCGTTGCCCAGCCCCTTCATCAGTTCCGGAATCTTCTTTCCGCCAAACAGCAACAACACCACCAATGCGATGAGTATCACTTCCTGCATACCCACTCCGCCAATAAACAAGCTGTGTATCATAAGCTGCGAATCAAACGGTTAATGAACCACCAGCCTCCCAGCAGCTGCACCAGCATACCCGGCAGGCCGATACGGAAATCCTGCGTGGCGGCATAGAAGGAACCGGTCAGCCACCATTCGCCCAATGTCCCCGCCACCTGATAGGCCAGAATGACCCCCAGCAGCACCGGCAAGGTGGCCCGGCGGAAACGGGCGGCAGCCACCCCTGCGGCGCCGGCCAGCAGTGCCGACTTGAGCAGCACCGCCGGCAGCACCGCCACCGCCGGCATCCCGAAAAGGGCCGAATTGACCAGCGGCGAGGCGACGGCGGTCAGCAACCCCACCCGCCAGCCGTACTTATAGGCAGCCACTAAGGTGAAGAAATAGATGGGCAGCCAGGTAGGGCCTCCCAGCCGTGCCAGATGGCACAGTTGGGGGAAAACGATGTTGCCCGCCACAAACAGCGCGGCCACCCCATAGGTCTTGGTCTGATGATACTCCAACGCATGGAGTCGTAAAATTCCTGTATTCATAATTCTTGTTGTTTAGATGGTTCTTTCTTCCCGAGGGAAGCGAAAAAACAGCGGATGGCCTCCAGGCAGTCCTGGGGCGTGAGACAATCCTTGCACAGCCGCTCTACGGGACACCAGCCGGTCTGCGTGCGGTTGCTGATGTAAGGCACCCTCTGCCCGAACGTGACGCTTGTGCCATATTCGCGCAACAGCGCCAGTGCCGGCTCGCTGATGACAGCGGCATACACTTCTGCCACGCCTCCCAGCACCAGCAGGGCAGCCGCCCCTTTGCCCACGACCTTGTCGGCCACGGCGGCACCCGCCAACCCCGCAGGCTCCTGGCAGAGCAGGGCATAGAGGTCGGCTATCCCCCGTCCGTCGAACGTGCGGACCTCCTCCCCCTTGGCCACCACCAGCGAGTGTCCTCCGCCGTGCAGCAGCGTCACCCATTCCTGCCTCATAGCGTCCCTTGCTTGAGGTGTTCCACAAAACGGTCAATGCGCTGCATCTCCTTCGGGATGTCAATGCCTTGCGGACAATGGGACACACACTGGTTGCACCCGATGCAATGGTCGGCCTGCCGCAACCGGGGGACAGACCGGTCATAGCCCACCAGGAAGGCCCGCCGTGCCTCGCGGTAGTTTTCCGCCTGCCGGTCTTCGGGCACATTGCCCTCGTTAACACATTTATTATAATGTAGCAGCACGCCCGGGATGTCCAGCCCATACGGACAGGGCATACAATACTTGCAGTCGTTGCAGGGGATGGTGGGATATTGCATCATCAGGTCGGCCGTATCATACAAGAACCGCACCTCCTCCTCCGTCAGCGGCTGGAGCGGACAGAAGGAGCGCAGATTGTCCTCTAAATGCTCCATATAGGTCATTCCGCTCAACACGGTCAGCACATCGGGGTGCGTGCCGGCATACCTGAAAGCCCACGAGGCCACGCTCCGTCCCGGTTCGCGCTGCTTGAGGCGGGCCACGATATGATCGTGCACCTTCGACAGACGTCCGCCCAGCAGCGGCTCCATGATGACGGCCGGAATCCCCCGTTTGGCCAGCTCGCCATAGAGATACTCCGCATTGGTATTGCGCGGATTGATTTCCTTGGCGTGCCGCCAGTCCAGATAGTTCAGCTGTATCTGCACGAAATCCCACCGGTAGCGGTCGTGTTGCGACAAGAGGTAGTCGAACACCTTGATGTCGCCATGATAGGAGAAGCCCAGGTTACGGATACGGCCCGCCTCCCGCTCCTTGAGCAGGAAGTCGAGCATCCCGTTGTCTAAATAGCGGGCATGCAGGGCCTCCATCCCGTCATTGCCCATCCCTACGGCATGCAGCAGCAGATAATCGATATAATCCACCTGCAGCTCCTTGAACGAGTTGTGATACATGGCCAGCGAAGCCTCGCGGCTCCACGTAGAGGGAGCGAAGTTGGAGAGTTTCGTGGCGATGAAGTAACGGTCGCGCGGATGCCGCTTGAGAGCAATGCCGGTAGCCCGCTCGGAAAACCCCTTGCAATAGGCCGGCGACGTATCGAAATAGTTCACGCCGTGGGCAATGGCTTTGTCCACCAAGCGGTTCACCATCTCCTGGTCTATCCCGCCGGTCTCTTCCTTCGCGTTGCCATCTTCCAGCGTAGGCCACCTCATGCAGCCATATCCCAGCAACGAGACTTTCTCCCCCGTCTTCGGGTTCACCCGGTAGGTCATCCGGTCTGTCGGAATCTCTCCCTGGGGCAGCGTCCCGCCTGCTGGCGTTGCGGTCCGCTTGGGCGTACAGCCCTCCAGTGCCACCGCCCAGGCCACCCCCGCCCCCAACCGTTTCAAGAAGGTGCGGCGGTTCATGTCTTGCTTGTTTTCCATACGTTATGCTGTTTGGTTATACCATTCGATGATTTTCATGTCCTTCCACATAAATGGCGCTGAACGGGCGTGCGGGACAAAGATGTTCACAGGCACCGCAGCCGATGCAACGCTCCGTGTTCACCACAGGTATGCGCGGCGAACCGTCGTCGGCGGCCTTCGAGGGCACCATCGTGATGGCTCCCGTCGGACAGTGACGGGCACAGTTGCCACACTCCACGCCATCGGTCAGCGGCACGCAGTTCTCCTTGAGCCACACCGCATGGCCTATCTGCACAGACGACTTGTCCGCCTTCGAAAGGGGGCGGATGGCTCCCGTCGGACAGACCTCCGAACATTTGGTACACTCGGGGCGGCAATAGCCGCGCTCGTAGGAGGACTCGGGCTGCATCAGGGTGGCGAGCCCGCCCGAAGGCCGCAACACCTGGTTGGGACATACCGACACACACAGCTGGCATCCCGTGCAGTGGGCCGCCATGTTGCGAAGGCTCTGGGCACCCGGCGGCACGATCGGCGTATGCCGGTGGGGCACCTGCTTGTCGAGGAGAACGGCCAGACCGCCATCCACCTTCTTCTCCTGTGCCCGGACAGCTGCCGTCCCCAACAACACACCGGCCCCCACCAGGAAGTTCCGGCGTGCCGCATCGGCCGGAGCAGCCTTTTCCGCCGCCACGGCTTTTACTGAAGGGCGGCGCCACGTATAGGTGATGGCTCCGTGCTTGCAGGCCGCCACACAATCCATACAGGCCACACAGCGCGAATAGTCTATCCGGTGGTTCCGGGCATCGATGCACGATGCCTTGCACCGGCGCGAACAGAGGGTGCACGAATTGCATTTGGCCGTATCAATCACCGGACGCAACAGGGAGAACCTGGACAAGACTCCCAACACCGTGCCTACAGGACAGACCGTATTGCAATACGTCCGTCCGTTCCGGCCTGCCAGCACCACCAGTGCCACCAGCGTCACGACGGCAATGAGGAACGTGGGCAGACTCTTCAGCCACACTTCCTGTTCATAGAACGCATAGCTGCCGGCACGCTCGGCGGACACCGCCAGCAGGTTGTTCCCCCACCCGTAAATCGGGGCCAGGAGGTGGCTCACCATCCGCCCAAAAGCGCTGTAAGGGGCCAGCAGGGCCACGACGGACCCTACCCCCGCCAGCAGGGCCAGCACAAAGACGGCCAACACCCCATAACGGATCCAGGACTTGGCCGGCGACCAGGAGAAACGCGCGGCGGCCCGCTTGCGCCGGCCGATGAGCCACGACACGACATCCTGAAACACACCCAGCGGACAGATGACCGAGCAATACACCCGTCCGCAAAGCAGGGTCAACGCCACCAGCGTCAAGACCACCCCTACCTGAAGGGCCAACAGGGCAGGCAGCAACTGTATCTTTGCCAACCACCCGAACCAAACGTGGAGCGTCCCCGTAAAATCGAGGAACAACCCCGTGAGAAGCAGCAGACACAGGCTTCCCAATACAATCCTTATTCGGCGCAACATAGCTGTATATCTATTTTTAGAAAATTTACTCCTCCTTCCGTTCGGGCGGCAAGACCAGGTTGAGTATCACCGCCAGCAGAAAGACCACCGCCACACAGTTCTGGGCAAAGACCGTCTGGATGATTTGCGGGAAAATGCTGAACATCTGCGAAGCCGAGGTGAAGCCCAGCCCCACACTCAACGACAGGCTGACGATGACCATGTTGCGCTGGGAGAACCCGCACCGGGCCATCATCCCGAAACCGGCAAACAGGATGCTGCCGAACATCATGATGGTGCATCCGCCCAGCACACACTGCGGGATAGTGGCCAGCAACACGCCGACCGCAGGAAAGAGCCCGCCCAACATCAGGATACAGGCTCCGGTGGCAATGGTAAAGCGGTTGACCACCTTCGTCATGGCGGCCAGCCCTACATTTTGGGAGAAAGACGTGATGGGCGTACACCCGAACAGTCCGGCCAGCGAACTGATGAATCCGTCGCAGGCCACAGAGGCCCCCATCTCTTTCTGCCGGACAGCCCTGCCCAGCGCCCCCGAACAAATGGCCGACGTGTCGCCGATGGTCTCGGTGGCCGACACCAAATAGACACAGACCATGGCGAGAATGGCATCCAGATGGAATTCGGGCGTGAACGGCAAGAACACCGGCAGTGCCACAGCCGGAGCCTCGCGCAGCGCCGAGAAGTCCACCATGCCCATGCAGAGGGCCACCCCATAGCCTACGGCCAGGCCCACCAGCACCGACAACGAGCGGAGAAGGCCTTTGCCCAACAGCTGGGTGACCAAGCAGACCAGCAAAGTAATGGTGCCTACCGTCCAGTTTTGCAGACTGCCGAAATCAGGAGATCCTTGACCGCCCGCAAAGCTGTTGGCACCAATCGGAAGCAACGAGAAGCCGATGGCCGTCACCACCGTAGCCGCCACCACCTGAGGAATCAGACGGGTCCACTGGCGGGGGAACAGGCCCAGGCAACCCTCTACCAGCCCTCCGACAATGACCGCCCCCATCAAGGCCCCCATCCCCTGCGAGGCGGCAATGCCGATGGCCAAAGACAGGAAGGTGAACGAGATGCCCATGACAATGGGCAGACGGGACCCGACGCGCCACACCGGATAGAGCTGCACCAGCGTGCCGATGCCGGCTATGATCATGCAATTCTGGATGAGCGACGCACTGACGCCCTTCTCCACCCCCACCGCACTACACAGAATGATGATGGGCGTGATATTGGCCACAAACATGGCCAGCACATGCTGCAACCCGAAGGGGACGGCTCTGGCCACAGGCACCTTTCCGTCCAGCTGATAGATACCGCCCGTCATCTTGCCTGCTGTTTGGCGTTACACGACTGCAACCGGGTGGGCTGCTCCTTGAACACAATGGTCTGCGTGGCATAGTCCATGGACTGAAGGATGGCGATGGACTCCAGCTGATAGCCGGCCTCGCGCAGCAGACGGCCGCCCTGCTGCTGGCCCTTCTCGATGGCAATGCCGATGCCCACCACCTCGCCGCCGGCCTGATGCACCAAGTCGATAAGGGCATTGGCCGCCTGGCCGTCGGCCAGAAAATCATCCACGATGAGCACCTTGTCGGCCGCCGTCAGATAAGGGCGCGACACGAAGACGTTGTTCATCCGTTTATGGGTGAACGAATAGGCCTGGGCCATATACTTGTCATCGGTGCTGTTGGCCGTCTGGCTTTTCTTGGCAAAGACCACCGGCACATCATAGAGGTCGGCCAACACGGTGGCGATGGCGATGCCGCTCGCCTCGATGGTCAGTATCTTGTTGACCTGCTTGCCACGGAACCTGCGTTTCAGCTCGTAGGCAATCTGCCGGATAATGTCCACGTCAATCTGGTGGTTGAGGAAATTGTCCACCTTCAGGATGTTACCTTCTTTAATAACACCGTCTTCAACGATTTTCTGTTCAAGGAAGTTCATAAGGAGTCTGGATAATTGATTAAGGTTGATGTATGGTTATGCCTGCTCCGCCCCCCGGGGACGTGCCACGGTTTTCAAGAGGGTGCCCCCACCCCGGCACGTCCCGGAAAGACCGGACAAGCGGTTACTATTCCTGTCGCTCACGGCCTCCGCATACCCGCTGCCTGCCTTGCCCGTGCAGCGGATACGCCTCAAGCGTATGCAAAAGTAGGATTTTTGGCTGATTTTTCCGCTGTTTTCCTCCTTTTTTTACGGCCTATTTTTATCGGCTGCAAGGGCGGAAGGCTTATCATTCAATGACTGTTCCTACAATATTCATCAGTTCTTCAAAACAGTCCACTTTGCCATACTTTATTTCTGAAAAAGAGAGCTGGTCGAAGAGTTTCTCGGCACAGGCTATCTTGCCTCGCTCTATCTCGC